>DASTYK010000028.1 GCA_035764935.1 Longimicrobiales bacterium
ACCGGCAGCTGAAATGGCGATTCGATCGGCGCACTCGGACCGCGGCTGTACGTGTGCGGCAGCGGATGAACGCCGTAGCCGAAGCGAGACCCGTTGTCCGTCGGCTCGATCCGCATCGCGCCGGGCGCCCGGCGAGCACCCGCTTCCGCCCTGCGCACGAGCTCACGGATCTGCTGCTCGATCATGCCTGTCGCATCCGTACCGAACAGCGTGTCCAGACCGGCCGCGCTGCGCAGCGTACGCGATGCATGAACCGCCGGGGCGACATTCGGCGGCAGCACGGGCGCGGGTGACGCCGCGGCAAGGCCGCGTGCCCGGGCGGCGCTGTCGGCATCCGCCCATCGCAGCGGCGGCAGCGGCGGCAGCGAGCGGCGCGGCTCGTCAGGGACACGCTCCCAGCGTCCGCTCGCCAGGCCGCCCGACGGCTGCGCCGGCTCGGGCGCTGGTTCCGTTGCCACGACGACAGGCTCGCGTCCCGCGCGTCCTCCGAGCGCCTGCACCCAGCGCTGCGCGAGGGCAATCGCTGCCGCTTCGAGCGACGTCCCGTCGGCGCGGATGTTCACCTGTCCGAGAACGCGGCCAGTGCGATACTTCACGCTGTAGGTGCCGTACGGCCCGTTGTCGACGAGCACTGCCTCGTCGCCGATGCCATCGATTGGTCGCGCACTGACGGTGGCGACGAGCTCACGGTGCCGCCCGCGCGCCTCTGCTTCGCTGTCCGCTTCGATCGCATCGATCATCACGGTGCGCGCACCGCGTCCGGTGATCGGGTAGCGGCAGTAGCCGTAGCCCGGCTGGCCCGCACCGACCTGCACGTCGAGCCCTGAGCCTTTCAGGGCCGCCGACACGTCTTCAGCACGGAACAGCTCACACACCTCGAACGGCGCCATGGCTGCGGTCGAGGAGGACAGCGCGGGGGAAGGAGACGCGGCCGCAGGGATGAGGGCCACGGCCAGGACGAGCATCATCGCACGCCGAATGGTGTTCATGTCGTATAGCCTGCGGCGCGCCCGCCGCGTGTGCGTCCATACCGCGCGTCAGGAGGGTAGCGAGCGGTCTTCGAGTCGGAGAATCTACCGGCCGTGGGATGGCACCGCCACGGCCGCCACAATACGTCGAAGGGCGCCGCAGCTGCTGCTGCGACGCCCCTCTACCCTCACCGGCCGTACCTCACCGGCGTTGCGACTCAGTAGCTCGGGTTGCCGATCCGCTCGTTGTTGTGCGGCACGAAGCAGGTCGCCGTGCCGTAGCTGCCCCACTCCGTGTTCGGATGCGCGCCCGACGGGAACTCGTCCACACCGTACTGGTCGATGTAGCGGCGCAGGTCGCCCAGGCGGTGACCGTCGAGATAGAAGTCGCGACGGCGCTGGTCGCGCAGTTCCGCCTGGTAGCCGTCCTCCGTCAGCGCGCCGATCAGGATCGCCCCCTGGCCACCGACGCCGCGGCGCTCGTTGAGGAATGCCAGGTTGTCGACGGTGAGACCCTGCGCCTCGGCCACGATGTAGCGCGCCTCGAGCCCGGACGTGAAGCGGATGTCCGTGCCGAGGGCGAACGGGACCTGCTCGCCGGCCACCCACTCGGAGTATGACGGCGGCTGGAACGGCGTGTACAGGTCCGTCAGACCGTTGTGACCGCGCACCGGCTCGGCGATGTGCGTGACCCGCGGGTCGTTCAGGTTGCGGAAAGCCTCGTCCACGCCCAGGTACTGGCTCGCACCCGTGGTCGCTGCCTGCATCCGGTTGTTCGGATCCGCCGTTGCACTGCTGAACGACACGTAGCTCGCGAAATCGGCCGGCACCTGCGACGCATACGCGATCGCCTGTGCGGTCTCACCGCGCCAGAGGTGCGCGCGGGCGGCACCGACACGGGCCATTGCGATGATCGAGTCGGACGCCGCGCCCTCGTCCGCCGCCGTTGCAATGGCGATGGCCGCATCGAAATGATCGATCGCGAGTGCGAGGATCTCGGCCGAGCTGAGCGCTGGCGACTCCGGATCGACCGGCGACTCGCAGAAGTACTCGCCCAGCATCACGTAGCTGTACCCGCCGTACGCATGTACGCGCGCCAGGCGAATGTCGCTGTCGGCATCTTCGCCGAGCAGCTCACCCAGGCGACGCGCGTAGTCGTCGGCGGCGCCGCGCGCCAGCTGGATCGGCTCATAAATGTCCGATGCCAGGATCGAGTTGGTGTGCTCGACGTAGCGGAGGTCGAACTGGCGCCACTGGTCGAAGTTGTGACCATTGACAGCCTCGTCCGTGAGGATGGCGCCGGCCAGCGCCAGGTCGTCGTACGCGAGCTGGAACTCGCCGATCGTGCTGGCGACCATCGCATCCATCAGGTTCTCATCGCCGAGCGCCGGCTCGCCGATCACGCCCGGATTCTCCACCTCGAGCAGGCTGTTGAAGCTGTCGCACGCCGCGCTGGCGCCGGCCGCGAACACCGTCGCGACCGCCAGCAGACGGCGGCTGTAACTGCGCAAATGCATCGTAAGCATTCCTCGTTCGTGTTGGCGGCTAGAAGGAAACATTGACTGTCGCGAGCCAGCGGCGCGTCGGCGGTACGGACATGTACTCCGCGCGCGTGAAGTTCGTCGAGCCCCCGATGTTCGTTTCCGGATCCAGCCCGCTGTAGTCCGTCCAGGTCGCCAGGTTGCGGCCGGCGATGCTCAGGCTCACACGGCCGTTGGTGCCCAGGTACTGCGTGTAGCGCTGCGGCACGTTGTACGTGAGCGAGACCTCGCGCAGCTTGATGAAGTCGGCCGGCTCGATGTACATCATGTTCGAGTCCGACATCCGCTTCTGCCACTCCTCGTCGTCCGGCGTGCTGCTGACGATGTCGTAGCTGACGCCGTCCCAGTCCGCCGTCTGGCGGGTCATGTTGAACAGGTAGTGGCCGCCCTTGTAGTCCATGTACGTATAGAGCGACAGGTTGCCGAACAGCGTAAACGTGTTCGTCAGCGAGGCCTCGCGCGTCGGCGTCGACGGCCCGACGTAGACGGCCTCCTCCTCCATCGCCGCCCACCCCTGCGGCGTGAGGATCAGCTCACCGTTCTCGTCGCGTGCCAGCGGGTACGCCCAGTAGCCGGCGATCGAGTAGCCTTCCTCGTGCCGCTGCGAGCTGCGGTAGCCCACGGGGATGTACTCGTCACGCACGCCGCCCCACGACACGACCTTGTTGGAGTTCGTCGAGAAGCCCGCGCGCGCGTCCCACACGAAGTTCTGACTGGCGACCGGCGTGCCGTAGAGCGCCAGCTCGATACCGGTGTTCGCGATCTCGCCGACGTTCTGCAGCCGACCACCCTCGAAGCCGCTCGACGGTGCGACCGGCACGCTCAGCAGCGCGTCCTTCGTGCTCTGGTTGTAGTACGTGAACTCCGCGCCCATCCGGTCCTCGAGGAAGGACGCATCGAAGCCCAGCTCGATCTCCTCGCCGACCTCCGCGTGCAGGTCCGGGTTGCCGAAGTCCTCGGCGCTCAGGCCACCGGCCACCGTGCCGTCTGCCAGCACGACCGTGGATGTGCCCCACGTCCGGTCCGCCGAGAAGGGATCCGGCGAGTTGCCGGCCTTGCCCCACGCGGCACGCAGACGAAGCTGCTCGAGGAAGTCGACATTGAAGAACGGCTCCTCCGAGACCACCCAGGATGCGTGCACCTTCGGGTACACGACCTGGTCGAACTGCGAGCCGAAGGTCGAGTTGTCGTCGAAGCGCAGCGCGCCGGTCAGGAAGACGCGGTTGCGCCACCCGATCTGCTCCTGGATGAAGAAGCCGAGCGAGTTCTGCTCCTCGAAGCTCTCGAAAGCGTCCTTCTCCTCCGCGTTACTGACGAGGCGGACCTGGTTCGAGATCAGGCCGGTCCCTTCCGCCTGCAGCGACTCGAAGCGATAGGCGTTCAGCTGCATGCCGAAGGACGTCTCGCTCGTGATGTCCTCGTTCACGTCCAGCGAGATCGTGCCCGCGTAGTCGACCGTCCAGTTGCGCGTTGCCGGCGCGTACTGACCGATGAAGCCGCGCGCGTTCGTCGAGCCGTATGCGGGCGGGCTGCCCCGGTCGATCGGGAAGAACAGCGTCGCCAGCCGCTGGTTCATGTCCAGCCCGAGGTTGAGCCGGTTCCGGAACCAGGACGTCGGGTTGTAGTTGATGTTGGTGCCGAGGATCACGCGCTCCGCACGGGTGCGGTTGTCGTACGCGTTGATCTGCTCGGGCGAGAGGCCGAGGTAGCCCTGCTCGAACGTACCCTGGCGACCGGCCGGGCTGCGCAGCGTGTTGCGCAGCATGCCCCACGACGAGTTGTCGTTGTTCGGCAGGCGCGTGTCACTGCGCGTGAAGCCGGCGCTCACCGCGACGTCCAGCTCGTCGTTCGGGTTCACCGTGAAGTTCAGGCGGCCCGAGTTGCGGATGAAGTTGCTGTTGTGGAAGATGCCCTCTTCCTCGTCGCGATCGCCCGAGAAGTAGAACGAGTACGTGTCGCCGCCGCCGCGCGCCGAGACGCCGTACGAGCGGATGTCGGCCGTGCGCAGCGCGCGCGGATCGTCACGCAGGTTGGTCGAGCTGATGATCCGGGCGTCCGGCGCCGCCAGCGAGTCGACGCCCACGCAGCCGGGGAAGCTGCCGACCGGGAAGTTGCCGCTCCCGGCCGCGATGCCGTCCGCTGTGCGGATCCGCGCCGGCGTGCACATCGCGTACTGCGTCGGGAAGTCGGCGCCCCACTCGGACTGACCCGCCTCGACGCGCGCCGTCCACTGGATCGACTGCTGCCCGCGACGCCCCTTCTTGGTGATGATCTGGACCACGCCACCGGCCGCATCGGCGCCGTACAGCGTGGCCGCTGCCGGCCCCTTGATGACCTCGATCGACTCGATGTCTTCCGGGTTGATCGCATCGAGTGCCGACGTCGACTGGCCGCTCACCGACCAGCCGCCCTGCGAACCGGCTGTCATGCGGATGCCGTCGATGTAGAACACCGGCGAGATGCCCGCCGAGAGCGAGCCCGCGCCGCGGATGCGGATGTTGGACGCCGTGCCGGGCGTGCCGGACGGCTGCATCAGCGTGAGCCCCGGAGCGCGACCCTGCAGCAGCTCGGCCGTGGAGCGGACCGGCGCAACCTCCGTGATCGCGGCAGCGTTCACGCCTGAAACCGAGTTGCCGACCGCGCGGCGCTGCGAGCCGCCCGCCGTGCCGGTGACGACGACTGCGTCCAGCTCGACCGCCGACTGGCGCAGCGACAGCGCGACCGTCGCCGTGCCACCGGACGTCACATCGACCACCGCGCTGGCGGTCGAGTATCCAATCATCTGCGCCTGCACCTCCTGCTGACCGGCAGGCACGTTCGTGAGCAGAAAACGACCATCAGCGCTGGTAATGGTGCCGAGACCGGTGCCGACGACGACCACCTGCACACCCGCGAGGGGGCGCGTGGTCTGCGCGTCGGTCACAGTGCCCGTCACTGAGCCCTGCTGCGCCAGCGCTGCTGTGGGAAAGGCGACCGCCGCCAGCAGCGCGGCGAGTCTCAGGAACTTCTGCATCTGCATCTTCTCCCTGCTGTGAAAAATCCATCCCCGGACTGCCAGCCGCAGCAGTACGGGGTCCTGCGGCTCACACGCGGCCGCATGCTCTTGCCCGTCACCGGGCGTTTCAGATTCTGGGGGGAATCAGTTTTCGGGAACGCGTAACTCTATCCCTTTGTGACAGGCGCTGGCAACCGGCCGTTGACCCTGGTTGCACTCCGGCCTATCATCCCGCCGCCGCGGTTGCACGCCCGCCGCACGTGTTGTGTGCATTTTCTGCGAAGGAGTCAGTGATGAGCCGCACGATTCGCGTTGCCCACTCGCCCGACTCGGACGACGCGTTCATGTTCTATGGCCTCGCCACCAACCAGGTCGACACCGAAGGCCTCGAGTTCGTGCACGAGCTGCAGGACATCGAGACGCTGAACCGCCGCGCGCTGAATGGCGAGCTCGAGGTGACCGCCGTCTCGATTCATGCCTACGCATACCTGACGGACAGGTACGCGCTGCTGCCGCATGGCGCCTCGATGGGTGAGGGGTACGGGCCGCGCGTCGTCGCGCGCGAGCCGCTCGCGCTCGAGGACCTGCGCGGCCGCACGATCGCGATCCCCGGCGAGATGACTTCCGCATACCTCGCGCTGCGCATGATGCTGCCGGAAGCGCAGACGGTGGTGGTACCGTTCGACCAGATCATCGAGCACGTGCAGGCGGGTAAATCGGATGCCGGGCTGATCATTCACGAGGGCCAGCTCACCTACAGCGACGAGGGGCTGCACCTGATCGTGGATGCCGGAGAGTGGTGGGGGAAGAAGACCGGTGGCCTGCCGCTGCCGCTCGGTGGCAACGCGATCCGTCGCGACCTCGGCCCCGAGCTGATCCGCAAGGTGTCACGCATCCTGCGCGAATCCATCGCCTTCGGCCTCGAGCACCGTCAGCCGGCCCTCGCACACGCGGGACAGTACGGCCGCGGGCTGAACGACGCACAGACGGACGAGTTCGTCGGCATGTACGTGAACCAGCGCACGCTGGACTACGGCCCGGACGGCCGCCGCTCTGTGCAGCTCTTCCTGGACGAGGGTCACGAGGCCGGGCTGATTCCGCACAGGGTGCAGGTGGAATTCGTGGACTGAGCGTTACACGGAGGCGGTGTGCGACCGTCGCTGCCCCGCACTCGCGGTGACAGCGCCTGCAGGCAATGAAAAAGGGCGCCGGGTCGATTCGACCCGGCGCCCTTTTTCGTTTCTGCAGAGGATCAGGTCTTCTCCTCCGGCAGGATCGCGTCGTACTTGCCGCCCCACATCTCCCAGGCCGCACCCGCCATTCCCTTGGTCTTCTCGATCGCGTTGCCGTGCTCGGTGACGGTCGGCGTGGTGTAGGTCTTCTTCTGCATGGTATCCTCCTCGGATTATGAGTTGACGCAATCGCGTCGGTCAGAACATCGATTATGCCGCGCTCTGTGCAGCGCGTCGGGCCGCGAGCGGTCGTCCCGCCCGCACGGACATCCACGTTTCGAGTGCCAGCGCACTCATCAGGTATACGTTGTTGCGTGTCCTGCCGCGGCGTGCGCTGTCGACGTCCGCACGCAGCGCATCCGCGTCCACCGCATCGATCGACTCGAGCGCAGAATCGCGCAGCAGGTCGTCGATGCAGGCCTGCTCGTGCTCGATCGCCCACAGGATGCGGCTGTCGATGCCGCCCTTGGTGCGACGTGTGCGCACGACGTCGGGCAGCCGGTCACCCATTGCGGCGCGCAGCACCCACTTCTGCATGCCCGGCTTGACGCGCGCGCTGACGGGCATCGCGAGCGCTGCCTCGACCAGGGGCCGGTGCAGGAACGGGTAGCGCAGCTCCACGTCCTCGCCCCAGGGCCAGCGCTCGAACCACCCCTGCAGCGAATTCAGGTTGGCCAGCGTCTGCGTGCGCACGCGCTGCCCGGGTCGGCCCAGGTAGGTGTCGTTGAACTGCGCTCGCTGCTTCATGCGATGGCGCTCGGCGAACGCGGGCTTGACCCAGTCCGGCACATCGAACAGTGCCGCCCCGCTGCGCATGCGTGCCGGCAGAAACGGATCGACCAGCTGCCTGCGCGACAGCGCCCAGAACGACTGTCGCAGGATGACCGACCACTCGGTCAGCTCGCGCACCGCGCCGGCGGCCTTGCCGCGCGCGGCGAGGTCCGTGATGTAGTCGAGGGTTGGTGCGAGGTAGTGGTCCGCGCCCAGGCCGCTCAGGACCACGCGCGCCCCTTCGTCCCGCGCCAGCCGGTAGACGCGCCGGTCGCGTGCATAGAACGGGTACAGTGGTGACGGCTGATCGGTCAGGGGCGCCTCCGCGCCGTCGTACTGCCAGGGCCAGAAGGCGCTGAGCTGCTCGTTGCGCAGCCCCCACTTCGCTGCCACGGCGTCGGAGTACCTGCGCTCGTCGCCGTCTCCCATCGTATCGTAGAGGGTGATCGTGCCAGCGAGGGTGCCGTCACCCTGCGACGCTGCCGCACCGACGATCGACGACGAGTCGAGGCCGCCGGAAAGCTGTGCCCAGGTCGCGCCCGGAACGATGCGGCTCGCGACCGCCTCATCGAAGAGGGTCCGGAACTGCTCAACGGCGTCGGCGTCGCTCATGGCGACGGGCTGGATCTGCGCCGGGTCCCAGTGTCGCCTGAGCGAGCGGACCGTTCCCTGCTGCCGGGCGTAGTGGGCCGCCGGCACCGCACGCACGTCGCCCCACAGCGTGCGCTCCCCCTGTCCGTGCGCACCGACGAGGAAGTCGGCGACGAACTCGCCGTCCAGCCGTTCGTTCGACTGCAGCGGCGCCACGGCCGACGAGAAGAGCACGACGTCGTCCGCGTCCCGCACGAAGAGGGGCTTGACGCCGAACGCGTCCCGCACCGCGAGCACCTTCTGCGCCCGCGCATCCCAGAAGACAAAGGAGTAGTCGCCGACGATGCGGGCGATCGCGCCGTCGCCCTGGTCATCGATCAGCGCGAGCACGACGTCGAGGTCCGACGCACGCTCGTCCAGCGGCGTCCGCAGCAGCGAGACCAGCTCCGCGCGATTGTCGAGTCGAACATCCCCCACGGCGGCCGCCGTTCCGCGCCGTGCCATTCGCGGCCGCAGCGGGGACTGCGCGAAGACCGCGGCGAATGGTCCCGCCAGCAGGTAGTCCAGCTCTGCGCTCGTGCCGGCTCGCATGCGCGCGATCGCGCCGAACAGCTCGGCGCGCGTCAGCGGCGCGCCACCCGGCCGGTATGCACACACGTACATGGTCAGCCCCCCAGCCCGGGGAACGGAACGAGCTGCGTGATGAAATCCTGCGGCTCGTTGACCGCCTGCCCGCCGATCTCGACCCACGCGTGCGCCGCGAACGGCACCGGCCGGACGCCGATGCGCAGCACGGCCGGGGCGCCCGCCTTGCGCAGCATCACGTACAGCGCGAGCGACTGCTCGAGGCAGAGCGCGCGGCGCGGGTAGAACGCGGCTGCGAATGCGACCCGCCGCCCCACTGCCTCCGTCTGCTCGGCGCTCCACGTCCCCGCCGGCTCGGTGTCACCCAGGCGCCGGGCCAGCGCGAGCCCGCGCTGCAGCCCGCGCAGCCGCAGCACGGCATCGAACATCGTGATCAGGAGAAAGGCGCGGAGCGCGCCGGGATTCCGAGTCATTACTGGACCTCCAGCAGACCGGCGGCCGCGAGCCGGAGCGCGAAGGCCGTTGCATCCGACTTGAGGCGATCCACGGGTGCGTCGTACTCGTCGGCCAGCAGACGGGCCGTCTCCTCAGTCGTGCGCCCCTCGCTCAGCAGGGCCCAGAACCGGCTGCCCGTCTCGTCCAGGCCGTAGTACCGGTCACTCTTCAGGTCGAGCAGCACGGTGCGACCGTCACGCTCCGCGGATACGACCGTAGGACGGGCACGCAGACGAGCACCTGGCATGAGCACGTCAGCCGTGGCGGCGCCCCGTTTCCGCAGTCCGATCATTGGACTTCCCCCTTCATCAGTTGTTGACGGTATCCCAACATAAAGCCCACAACACCGGCCAAGGTGGAGGTGGTGTCAGAAACTTGTCAGAAATGCGTGGGCGTGAGTCAGCGACCGGTCAGGACGCAGGTACGCACCGCGCCCCGACCGCCAGCGCCAGCGGTCGGTAGGAACAGGAGATGACGGTCCGAAGCTGCCTACTGCTTGAGCCGGTAGCCCGACTTCCGGACCGTGATAATGTGCCGCGGCTCGGAGGGATCGTCCTCCAGCTTGCGGCGCAACTCCATTATGTGTGTGTCGATGGTGCGGCTCATGATCGCGCCGCGATGACCCCAGATCTCCCGCAGCAGGTCCATGCGGGAAACGACAGCGCCATGCCGGCGCAACAGGGCCAGGAGGAGGGAGAATTCCCGATGCGTGACGGGAATGGGAGAGCCCGCCCGGCTTACCGACTGCGCGGCGACGTCCACCTCGACGTCGCCGAAAGTATAGATCTCACGCTCCGGCTGCGCCGTAGCCGTCTGACCGCGCCGCAGCAGCGCCTCGACGCGCGCGAGCAGCTCGAGCAGGCTGAACGGCTTCGTGACGAAGTCGTCGGCGCCCAGGCGAAAGCCGCGCACCTTGTCCGCTTCTTCGCCACGCGCGGACAGGATCAGGACCGGCGTCTGGTCGCCGTTCTCGCGCAGCGTCTTGAGCACACGGTAGCCGTCCAGGCCCGGCATCATCAAATCGAGGATGACCAGGTCCGGCTCCAGCTCCCGGATCAGGCGAAGCGCCTCGTGCCCGTCCTGCGCAACCTCGACCGAGTAACCTTCGATCTCGAGGTTGTTGCGCAGCCCGAACGCCAGATCCGCATTGTCTTCTACGATGAGTATGCTGTGCTGCATCCGCTCCGGCACCGCGGTTAGGCGACGGCCCAGTCTCTGGCCGACTCCGCACCGCGAACGTAGGCGCCGGGGAACTCCGCGACAACCCGTGCACCGCCACCGGGCGCTTCCTCGATCCAGGTGCGGCCCCCGTGCATGCGCACCAGCTCCCGGACGACCGAAAGCCCGATGCCACTGCCGGTGACCGACTTCTCGAGATCGCGCGACAGTCGCTGGAACGACTCGAAGACGCGTTCGCGCTCCGGCTCCGGAACGCCCGGCCCCTCGTCATCCACCCACACCCGCGCCGCGTCGTCGAACAGCGCTGTACCGATCGTGACGCGCTGTCCCGCAGGACCGTACTTGAGCGCGTTGTCGACCAGGTTGACCATGATCTGCCGCAGCGCGTCGCGGTCGACGGGGACGACGATGTCCTCCTGCAGCTCGAGGCGCACGTCCGCCGACTGCGCCTGGCGAAGCTCCGCAAAGCTGTCCGCGATGCGCTGCACCTCTTCCGCGAACGACGTCGGCTGCGGCGTCACGCGCATGCGACGCTCGGCACCACGGCCGAACGTGAGCACGTTCTCGACGAGTGACGCCAGGCGCCGTGCCTCCTGGTCGATGATCTCCAGCGCCCGCCGCCGCTCGACGTCGCTGCGCACCCGGCCGAGCAGCAGCGTCTCCGTGAACATCCGGATCTGCGCCAGCGGCGTACGCAGCTCGTGCGACACGCTCGAAACGAAATCGCTGCGCAGCTTCATCAGCTCCGATTCGCGACGCAACACGACCAGCGCCGCCACAAGCGCTGCTCCCGTGACGCCCAGCAGCAGGAGCAGGAACGGAAGGCGCGGACGGGGCATGCCTCCGGGAATGAGGAGGTCGGGAGCGGCCGGCTTGAGACTGACGCTCATCACGAACGAGCCGGCAACGGGACTCAACGTACGATCCGTAGCGAACCGCGAGGGAGTGTCGTCGACAGTCGAGTGGATCTGCCGGCCCTTGGGCGTACTCAGAACTACGTCGAATAGAGTCGCATTTGGAAGCGCCTTCGGTGAGTTACCAAAAAGCAATGGACGACTCTCGTAGAGAAAGTCGGCCATCCGGGCCACGGCCTCGGGTTCCAACTGATATGCAACGCCTCTGATCGGCTGATTCGCCTCGTCCATTTCCGCCAGGACACTGAACACAGATGCGTTGTCGCCATCGGCGACGAGGAACCACGCCCCACTCCACCGTCCGGACAGACGCGCGAAGTCACCCGTATTCAGGTAATGCCAGAACTGCTCGTAATCGTCTTCGATCAGCACCCGGGAGCTAATCAGCTTCTGCCCTGGTGTCTCGAAGTAAACCTTGGCAAGAACTTCCTCGCCCGTGAGGCAGCGACAGAGTGTCGAATCGGGGAGGAGCGAATCGATCTGGTCAGGTGTGAGAGCACTCGCGTCATCAATCAGGGCGCCGCCCTTGATTGCGACCCACACACCCGTGATCCCGTTGATCAAATTCGGCTGGAACTCATTGAGCCACTGGTCGGCGGCGAGCTCGGTGTAGTCGCGCAGCGCTGCTTCGGCGGCCTCACGGTGCTGCCGGTCCGCGTCCTGCGCCTGGTAGGCGA
>DASTYK010000029.1 GCA_035764935.1 Longimicrobiales bacterium
CGCGCCTCGACGTGACCGCGCACCACGCCCTCCACCAGGCGAGCCGGGTCCAGCCAGCGCTCGGCGGCCGAGCGCAGCCGCTCCGCGTCGAACGCCATGAGCCGGTCCTCGTAGTCGCGCAGCTCTTCGAGCCCGCGCCCCACGAGCAGTGCGGCCATCAGCTCGGAGAGCCGCGCGCCGTTGGTCTGCCGCCGGATCCGACGCGCGCCGATCATGTAGCGACGCGCACGCTCGAGCTCGTCGGCACCGATCGGCTCCGTGCGGAGCAGCCCCAGCTCCCGCAGCAGGCTTTCGCGCGCTTCCTCCTCCCGCTCAGGCGCGGTCGCGATGTAGGCGTGGAACGAGCCGCCGTGCCGGCGCGCGAGCGGTGCTGCCGACACCGTGTAGGCGAGCGACTGCCGGCTGCGGAGCTGCTCGAACAGGCGTCCACCCAGCCCGCCGATCGCACTGCCGAGCAGCGACAGCGCGTCCGCATCGCTGTCACCGTAGCGCGGACCGGGGAACGCCAGTGCCAGCGCAGTCTGCGCGCGCGGGCGTCGCACCACGGCACGGGCTGGCGACTCGGGCCAGCGGGCGGGCACACCGCAGGGCAGCGCGTCGGCCGCAACGCGTGCACCGTCGAGGTGAGCCGCGCATGCTGCGGCGATCGCGTCCGGCTCGACGTCGCCCACGACGAAGCACCACGCGGAGGAGGCGTTCATCACCCGCCTGTGCCACTCGACCAGGTCGTCGCGCCCCAGCGCAGCGAGTCCGGCTTCCTGTGTCTCGAGCGAGTAGCCGTAGGGGTGGCGCGGAAACGCTGCGGCCAGGCACAGCCGCATCGGGTAGCGGTACATGTCGTCGCGGAGCTGCGCGAGCTGGGCCAGTGTGAGGGAGCGCTCCCGCTCCAGCTCCTCTTCCGGGAACGTCGGATGAAGCGACGCCTCCGCGAGCAGCGCCAGCCCCGCTTCCGCGTTGCGCGCGGGCAGGGAAAGCGTCCAGCCGAAATCGTCCGACCCGACGCTCGCGCCGATGCTGCCACCGAGCAGCTCGATGCGCTCGGCGAGTGCCGCTGCGCTGTAGCTGCGGGTACCCTTGAGCGCTGTGCGCGCGAGCACTGTCGTGATGCCGGCCTGACGTTCCGACTCGGCACAGGTCCCACCCTCCGCCGCGATCGCCATGGAAACCAGCCCCGAGCCCGGCAGCGGCAGCACCACGATGCGCGCACCGTGACCGCTGCGGTAGAACCGGACGCCGTCCTCCTCGCGCTCGAGGTCGGCCGCGGGTGCGGCACTGACAGGAGCGCTGCCACTACGGACACCCGCCGTGTCCTGCGACCGGGTCGCGGTTCCGCCACCTGCGGCCGACACCGCGCCGAACAGCGCGTCCTCGATCTGCGCTGCGCTTTCCGGCACGTCCGCGCCGTGTGGCGCGTACACCAGCAGGGACGCGCGCTCAGGGATGAGATAGCGGCCGGCGACCTCGCGCAGCCTGTCGGCATCGGCTTCGAGCATCTGCTCGTAGTAGGAGCGCGCCATCTCCCAGCTGCCCAGTGCCTGCCAGTCCGCGAGCAGGTTCGCCTGCCCTTCCACGGTCTCCATGCGACGCAGCAGCCGCGTGCGCGTCAGCGTGCGCACCCGCTCGAGCTCCTCCCCACCGATCGTGTCCGCCGCGTGGCGCAGCACGTCCGCGCTCGCGCGCAGCGCCGGCAACGCGAGGTCCGGCGTCGTCTCCAGCGAGAGGTTGAACACGCCGAGGTCCTCGGGCGTGTAGTTGCCTGCGTCGACGAAGTGGGCCAGCCCGGCGTCGCGCACCTCGCGGTACAGCCTGCTCGCACGGCCGTGACCGAGCACCATCGCGAGCACATCCAGTGCAGCGGTGTCCTCGTGCAGCAGCGGCTGCGTCCGCCAGCCCCACTCCATGTACGCGTTGGTGACGTCGCCGCGCAGCGCGCGGTACCGGAACCCGCGCTGCTCCGGCTCCTCCGGCCCGCGGTCCCGTTCGACGGGATTGCCGTCGAGCGCACCATAGTGTCGCTCGACCAGCTCGATGACCCGGTCGGTCTCGACGTCGCCCACCACGCTCAGCACGATGTTCGGTCCGCGGTAGAACGTGCGGTAGAAGCCGTTCACGTGGTCGCGCCTGAAGCCCGCAAGCTGCGTCTCCTCGCCGATCCGCCAGCGACGCATGCGGTGGCGCTCGTGCATCAGCGCGAACAGTGATTCGGTCGCGACCGCCGTCGGGTTGTCGCGCTTGCGCTTCGCTTCCTCGATGATGACGCGCAGCTCGCGACTCAGCTCGTCCTCGTCGATCGCCGCGTTCAGCAGTGCGTCGCTCTGCAGTGCGAGCCCCTCGGCGAGCGACTCGGAAGGAAGCACGGTGTAGTACTGCGTGCGGTTGTAGATCGTGCTGGCGTTCAGGTAGCCGCCCGCCTGCTTGGTGGCGCGGCCGATCTCGCCCGGGCCGCGGGTCGGCGTGCCCTTGAAGAACATGTGCTCGAGGACGTGGCTGATCCCGACCACGTCGTCGCTCTCATCGAAGTAGCCGGCGGCGACCCGCGTGACGATCGCGACCACCGGGTTGCGGTGGTCCTCGCGGACGACCAGCGTCATGCCATTGGCAAGGCGATGCACCGTTGTGGGCGCTGCCGCCAGCAGATCCAGCTCCGACATACCTTCCGTTCCGTTCAGTGTTGCGGCTGTGCCCAGCCCCGGGTGCACGAACCGGATTCGGCCACCCGGCCGTGCCGCCCCGGGTACAGGCAAGACCCGTACTGCCGGATGAGCAGCGTCCCGCCGGCGGGGCAATCTGGCATGCGTCCGAACCGGAAACGAGATGGGACCCCCGGGCGACGGCGCGGAGCGGCTCGTTTGACGCACCCTGTCGGGCGCTCTATTCTGGCCGCATACGATCAACCGGAGACGATCCCATGCAGGTTTATCTGAACGGCGAGTTTATCGATCACGCGGACGCGAAGGTCTCCGTGGATGATCGTGGCTTCCTGTTCGCCGATGGCGTGTACGAGGTGATCCGCGTTTATGACGGGCGTCCCTTCCTGATGGAGCCGCACGTCGCGCGGATGAAGGAGGGGCTGCGCGCACTGCAGATCGACACGTCGTGCATCCATGACCTCGAGCAGATCGCGGAGCGGCTGCTGCGCGACAACGGCATCACGGACGGCGACGCGACGATCTACGCGCAGGTCAGCCGGGGCGTCGCGCCGCGCAAGCATGCGTTCCCGCCGGATTGCACGCCGACCGTCTACATGGCGGCGAAGCGCTTCAACAACCATCCCGCCAGCTACTTCGCGGACGGTGTGGCGGCGATCACTCTGCCCGACAACCGCTGGACGCGCTGCGACATCAAGAGCATCGCGCTCCTGCCGAACGTGCTCGCGAACCAGGCGGCGCACGCCGCGGACGCGTTCGAGGCGCTGTTCGTCAAGGATGGTGTCGTCATCGAGGGCTCGCACTCGAACCTGTTCGCCGTGCTGGACGGAACGCTCATCACCTACCCGAAGAGCAACTACATCCTCGCCGGCATCACGCGCACACTGGTGATCGATCTCGCCCGCGAGCTGAACATCCCGTGCGCCGAGGCACCGCTGTTCTGGGAGAGGCTGGGCGATGTCGAGGAGATGTTCCTCTCCGGTACGACGACGGAAGTCATGCCGATCACGAAGGTGGACGGGCGACCCGTCGGCAACGGCCGCGTCGGACAGGTTACCCGGCGGCTCCAGGAGGCGTACGCGCAGCGCGCCCGCCAGGCCGTGAGCGTGTCGGCCTGACCGGCGGGACAGAGGCCGTAGCACACAGGCGGGCCGTGCCTCCAGGGGCCCGGCCCGCCTGCATTTGAGTCACACGACTCGCGCCGCGCAGCCCATCCCGGGACGTTAGTCCTGCGCGACCTCCCGCTCCTCACCCGGGTGGTACCGCATCACCAGGTCGGCCGCGATGTCCTCCTCGGTGAAGCGCACCGGCTTCATCCGGTTGGCCGCGAACAGCGCCGCCTGGTCGTCGTGCCAGGGCGAGGTCGGGTCCGGGCTCTGGCCGTACGCGAGGACGGAGTAGGCGCGCGGAGTTTCGGCGAACTCGACGGCGATGACCCAGCCGTCGCCACCATTCACGACGCGCTTGCCGTCCGGCGCCTCCTCGAAGTTCAGCACGCGGAAGCAGCCGAGCGCGCCGCCACAGCCGCCGACCGGCACGTCCACGTCACCGCGGCGGACGCGGTGCACGTCGCCCCACGCAACATCCCAGCTACCGTACCGCTGCGCAGTCTCCGGGACAGCCCAGGCAAATGCCTCCACGGCGCGTGCCGGGACGCCCAGCCCGCGCGGCGTCTGAGCCGGCTCGGCGGCGGTCCAGTCGGCCTCGTAGAGGCTGTCCTCCGGCACCAGCGAGCGGTAGCGGTCCCACCACGTCTCGAACAGCACGCCCCCACGGCTCGCGCGGGCCGCCGTATTGTCCCAGCCGGCGAGAAACTCGATGGCCCGTGCGACGTCGCCTGTCGGGCTGCTCGCGCGCACTGCCTCCACCAGGTCGTCCTTCACACGATCGGCGAGCAGCATGCGCATGCTGTGCTTCGCATCGACCACGTCCTCGAGCGAGAACGTACGATCATTGTGCAGCAGCATGGCGCCATGCTGGCTGCGCAGCCGGAAGCGCGGCGGCTCCACGTAGAACGGGAAGTCGTGCGGCAGGATCGCGTTCAGGTTGGCGTAGTGCGGCGAGTCGTTCTCGTTGTGCACGTAGCCGCCCGGCGGATTGTGATGCTGCGGCAGCGAGTCGAACGGCGCGAGTCGCGACCACACCTGGTCGCTCCGTGTCGCGAACACGGCCAGTGTGTCACCACCCGGAGGGTGCGGCAGCAGCGGCGCCGGTGACTCCCATACGATGAAGATGTTGCCGTCCGCATCCGCGTACGTGAAGTTCGAGCCGCCGCGCGGCTGGATGCGCATCGCGTCCTTCCACTCCTCGAAGCTCGTCGCCTTGATCATCTCGAGCCAGCGCTCCCCCTCGCGGTAGGCTCCCTGCGTCGCGGGCCGGTACACGTAGAGCAGCGTGTCCTTGCGGGCCACGACGGGCCCCAGCTCGGTCCACCACTGCTCGCGCGTCACCGTGCCGTGCTGCCCATCCTCGACATAATCGACCTCGACCTCGACCCTGCGGATCGGCTGCGGGCGACCATCGAGCAGGAACTGCTCCGGATTGTTGGGGTCCAGGCGGAACGCGTAGAACTCGTGCGAGCGCGTGGCGGCGTTGGTCGTCGCAAAGCCGAGGTGCGGGCTGAAGCCGCCGATCACGTCGAACGGCCCGCCAATGCGGAAATCGCCGTACCAGTCGAGCTTGCCGGGCACGCGCACGTGCGCCTCGTAGTAGCCGGCCGACCAGCGCAGGTGCGGATTGCGCAGCAGAATCGCGTTGCCGGACGTCGTGCGCGACGGCGCCAGGGCCCACGCGTTCGAGCCGACGTTCTGCGGCTCCTGCATGTACGCTGCATCATCGTCCAGCGCGATCAGCAGCGGCGGCTCCTCGGACTGCTCGATGACTCGCTCGCGGAAACGGCGCATGACCGCTTCGCCCGGCCACACGATGTCGCGGGCGAGGATCTGCTGGGGCGTGAAGTCCGGCCGGGCCCAGGAGGGCAGCTCGTCGCGGTGCAGCCGGATGTAGTGGTTGATGCCTTCCGCGAAGCCCGTGTAGTAGTCGCGCGTGTCCGCGTTCAGGGAGTCGAATACGACGAGTGCGCGCCCGAGCGCCAGGCGCGCCGTCGCGTCCGCGTCGATCGCATCCTTCCCCTCGATCCGTGCCATTCGCCCGCGCGCGGCCTCCATGCTGCGGATCGTGCGGTCGCCATGATCCTCGAGCTGCACGTACGCGATGCCGAAGGCCGCCGCGCGCAGGTTCTCCGCCAGGATGTGCGGCACGCCATGGGAGGTGCGCCGGATCTCGACCTGCCGGCTGATGTCCGCCGGCTCCTGCCCGGGTCGCACTGGCGCCGTCGCGCACGCGGCGGTCAGGACGAGAAGCGACAGCAGTGGAACATTCCGCAGCCGGAGCCCGCACGTCGTCGCAGGACGACGCACGCCGGCGCGGGGATGGATCAGTTCGAACATCTCACTTCCTCGTGTCGGGGACGCCTCAAGATTCGCATCCTGCTGGCGGGACGCAATCGCATCCCGCAGTATAGGATGATCCACCCTCGTAAACGAACCATCGGGATGGTGCGATGATGCGCATCGAACGACGGGCCCGGCACGCGGTGACGCACGCGGCCGCTGCCCTGCTCCTCGCGCTCGCTGCCGCGACCGGCGCCGCGGCACAGCAGCCCTTCGACCTCCTGCTGCGCGGCGCACGGGTGCTTGACGGCACCGGCAACCCCTGGTACGAGGCCGACGTCGCGATCCGCGGCGATCGCATCGCGGAAATCGGCGACCTCGCCGACGCACGCGCCGCCGTCGTCGTGGACGCCAGCGGCCTCTTCGTCGCACCCGGCTTCATCGATGCCCATTCGCACGCGGGCGGGTCGCTCGCGAACCCCGAGCTGAGCGCGGCTGCGCCCCTGCTGATGCAGGGCATCACGACCGTTTTCGTGAACCCCGACGGCGGCGGCTCCGTCGACCTGGTCGAGCAGCGGAGTGAGCTGGAGGCAGCGCGCCCGGGCGTAAACGTCGCACTGCTGGTGCCGCACGGCTCCGTGCGCGGTGCGGTGCTCGGTATGGCGGATCGCGCCCCGACGCCCGCCGAGCTGGACCGAATGCGTGACCTCGTGCGCGCCGGCATGGAGGCGGGCGCCTTCGGCATGTCGAGCGGCCCGTTCTACGCGCCGGGCAGCTACGCGAAGACCGACGAGCTGGTCGCGCTCGCGCGCATCGCGGCGGAGTACGGCGGCGCGTACACCAGTCACATCCGGGACGAATCGGATTACACGATCGGCCTCGTCGCAGCCGTCGACGAGGTGATCGAGGTCGCGCGCGAAGCGGAATTGCCCGGCGTCGTCACGCACATCAAGGCGCTCGGCCCGCGCGTCTGGGGCTACGGCGCAGCACTGGTCCACCGCATCGACCGCGCGCGTGAGCAGGGCATCGAGGTGTACGCCGACCAGTACCCGTACGACGCCTCCTCCACCAGCCTGTCCGCAGCACTGGTCCCGCGCTGGGCACAGGCAGGTGGCCGCGACTCGCTCCGCATGCGGTTGGACGACCCGCAGTCGCGCGCACGCATCCGCGCCGAAGCGATCGAGAACCTCGACCGGCGCGGCGGCGCGGACCGCATCATGTTCGGCCGCTATGCAGAGGATCCGGCGATCGAGGGACGCACGCTCGCGCAGGTGGCGAGCGAGCGCGGAATGCACCCCGTCGACCTGACGCTGGACCTCGTGCGCGAGGGCGGGCCGGGCATCATCTCCTTCAACATGCACGAGAACGACATCCTCACCCTCATGCGACAGCCCTGGACGATGACCGCGTCCGACGGCTCGCTGCCCCGCATGGGCGTCGGGTTTCCGCACCCGCGCGCGTATGGCACCTTCCCGCGCAAGCTGCGCCGCTACGCGCTCGACGACGACGCTGTCGACCTGGCCGCTGCGATCCGCAGCATGACATCGCTGCCCGCGACGGTGTTCCGCATGAAGGACCGCGGCGTGCTGCGCCCGGGCGCGATCGCCGACATCGTCGTGTTCGACCCTGCGCGCATCACCGACCGCGCAACGTTCCAGGAGCCGCACCAGCTCGCCGAGGGCATCGTGCACGTGCTGATCGGCGGGCAGTTCGCAGTGCGCGACGGGCGGCCTGCCGCCGAGCGGCTCGGTGCCGTGCTGAACCGGAGGGCGCAGTGATGCGGGCAGGGACGACGGTGCGCGCGGGGCTCATGGTCGCGGGACTCTGCCTGGTCGCTTCCACCGGTGCATCCGCGCAGGAGAGCCACCTGGAAATACTGGGCGCGAAGCTGCAGCAGCAGCTCGACTCCATTGCCCACGCTACGCCAGGCGTTTTCGGTGTGCAGGTGATCGACCTCACGAGCGGGCAGCGCTTCGGCACCAACGCCGATCTCGTCTTCCCGCAGGGCAGCGCGATCAAGGTCCCGATCCTGGTCGAGCTGTTCCACCAGGCGGATCGTGGCGAGCTGCGCCTGGGTGAGCCGGTCGTGATCCGGAGTGCGGATGCAGTCGCAGGCAGCGGCTACCTGCGACACTTCCTCGACGGCGCATCCTCACTGTCGCTCCACGACCTCGCCGTCATGATGATCACCATCTCCGACAACATGGCGACGAACCTGCTCATCGAGCGCGTCGGCATGCAGAACGTGACACGCACGATGGCGGAGCTCGGGCTGCCCGGGACGAAGCTGCAGCGTCGCATGATCCGGCCGGAGGAGAGCAGGCGCGGCAACGAGAACCTGTCGACAGCCGCGGAAGCGGCAACGCTCATGGCGCGCATCTACCGCTGTGAGCTGCCGATGAGTGAAGCGCTCTGCCGCGAGTTGCGCGACATCCTCGAGATCCCGCACGCGGGCCCGATCGCGGACGCTGTACCGGCAGGCGTCACGGTGGGGCAGAAGACGGGGACGATCACGGGCGTTGCCGTGAACTGGGGTTACGTGGACCTGGCGGATCGGCCCTGGGTCATTGCGGCCATGGGCAACTACGGCGACAGCGGGCGCATCCAGCAGTCGATCCGGGACGCGACAGCGGCCGCGCACGCCCACTTCCGGCGGCTGCAGAACGCGACGATGCACGGCACGCGCGTGCGCTAGACGGGCGGTGTCGAACGCCGATGGCGACGTCGCACGTCGCCATCACGTCGTCTCCGCTACCTCCTCGACGTACAGGTCCTCGACGACGACCTTGCCTGCCGCCAGCAGTGGGACCGCGAGCAGCAACCCCAGGAACCCGAACAGCGTCGCCATTGCCGCCTGGAACAGCAGTGTGAGTGCGGGCGGCAGCTTGACCACCCCCTTCATGATGAGCGGGGTGACGATGTTGGATTCCAGCCCCTGGATGATCACGTACAGCACCGTCACCTCGAACGCCTTGCCGGCCGTGAACCCGATCCCCACCGCAGGCACGTAGGCCAGCGCGGGGCCCACATAGGGAACGAACTCGAGGAGCCCCGCGATGACTCCGAGCGCAAGCGCCGCGGGCAGGCCGATGATGTAGTAGCCGATCGTGGCGGTCACGCCGATGATGAGCATCCCGAGCGCCTGTGCGGCCATCCAGCGGCGCAGCGTGGACGCGATGCCCTCGAAGACGGCAAGCGCACGCAGTCGCTTGCTGCCGGGCACCAGCCGCAGCAGCCCGTGCGCGTACATGCGCGGATCGATCGCGAGAAAGAGACCGGCGAACGTGACGAGCACCAGTCCCGTGAGTGCGCCGAGCACCGTGTTGAGCAACGGGATCGTACCGCCGACCAGATCGGCGAGCTCCGCCGCTGCCCGGTAGCGCAGCCGCTGCTCCACCGCCTCGCCGGTAGCGCCGAACGTTCCCGAAACCGAGCGGAACTGCCGCGACAGCCACGCTTCTGCGCGGCCGATCACTTCCGGCAGGTCGCGGCTGACCTGGGACAGCTGTGCGGCGAGCGTCGGCCACGCCAGGAAGAGCAGTCCGCCCAGCACGACGGTGAGCCCGAGCAGCACGACGGGGCCGGCGATGCTGCGACGCCACCCGAAGCGGGTGTGCAGCGGGTCGATGAAGAGGGAAAGGAATGACGCGACCAGGACCGAAAAGAACGTGATGAACAGGACGTCGCGGACCAGCCACAGCCCGCTCGCGAGTGCGTAGAGCAGCAGCACGACGAGCATGCCGCGCGCGACCACCCCCATCGTGAGCTGTCGGCCGGGCCCCGCACCGTCCGTCGCCGCACTCCCCTCGCGTACGTCAGTCACGGCCGTCCGCGCGCGCACGGCCTGTGCCAGCACCGGCCGCTCATCCGGCCATGGACGCGACCCGCCGGCCGTCATAGTTTGCGGGCATCGCCGCAACGGCGCACGAATGATCCGGTATTTTCCCCTGAAAGGCGGTTCGAATGGCTCGGTCTCTCAACAAGGTGATGCTCATCGGCAACGTGGGCGCGGAGCCCGAGATCCGGACGGTCTCCGGCGGCCGCAAGGTCGCCAAGGTCTCGATCGCGACGAACCGCTCCTTCACGGACCGGAGCGGCCAGCGGCAGGAGAAGACCGAGTGGCACCGCTGCACCTTCTTCGAGCGGCTGGCCGACCTGGTCGAGCAGTACGTCCACAAGGGCGACCGCATCTACGTCGAGGGGCAGCTCGAGTACTCGCAGACCGAGGACGACAAGGGCAACGTCCGCTACTGGACCGACATCGTCATCCGCGACATGGTGATGCTGGGCAGCGGCGGCGGCAGTGGCGGCCCGTCCGGCGACTACGACGCAGCGCCGCGTCGCCGGCAGGCACAGGCACCCGCGGGACCGCCGCCCTCACCGTTCGACCAGGACGACGACGACCTGCCGTTCTGATCACACGACAAACCCCGTGAAAACGAAAGCGGCGCCCGATCTGGGCGCCGCTTCTGTTTTGCCGCTCGTTCCCGACTGACGCAGCCGCTCAGGCCAGGTCGTCCGCCGCAGGCCAGCGCCGGTGCGGGCGCGGCTGGTCCGGTTCGTCCTCGTCGTCGAACCCGTCGTCGTATCCGGTCGCGTACGGGTCCGGCGCCGCCGCACGCTCCATGGCCTCCTTCACCTCGCGCGGTCGCAGCCGCTCGGTGACGGCAGCCACCAGTGCTGCGGTCAGCGCGCCCACGAGCTGGGCACGCGTCTCCTGCCAGAACGTGGGGTGCGCACGTCCGATGGAGACCGACGGCAGCTCTTCCCCGCTCTCGCGGGATTCGCGCAACAGATCGCGCAGCTCGTCGCGTTCGCTCTCGCTCACGCGATCCCGCGAACGGCGTCGCCCGATCATGCCGAACAGGAAGCCGACGCCGGCGGCAATCGCCACCGAGCTCAGCGGCTTCGCGTCGACGTGGTCCAGCAAGCGCTTCTTCACGTCCAGTTTCTCCCGCAGTTCGACGCGTTTCTCCGAGAGTCGCTCCTCGATCTCGTCGAGCGTCTCCGAGATGCGGGCGCGCGACGCCTCGATGTGCGCGCGCGCCTGCTCGATCGTCGCCGGCTCACCAGCCATGGGGTGTTCGGGCATGTCGTCCTCCGCGGGCGGCCGCGCTGCAGGACCCGTTCCGTTCGGTCAGGGAAGCGCGCGCAGCAGCTTCGCCGCCTGCCGCTCGGGCGGCAACAGCGGGACCGCGGCCGTCACCTCCAGCTCACCCGGCCCGAACCAGCGCGGCTGACCCTCTCCGTCCAGCACCACGCCCAGCCGGTCGGGACGGTAATCGCTCGCTTCCACGACAATGCCCGTGCGCCCGATCAGCGATCCGTCCAGCGGCCGCCCGGCATGCTGTACCTTTACACGTGTGCCCGCCGGGATCGGCGGAAACGGTATGGCCATGTCCCTCCTCCTTCGTTGCCCGCAGAATGCGGCCGGATCCTCGGAATGGCAACTGCCCGCGGAGGGATTCAGGCTTGCAGGCGGGAGCGCGCGAGCCCATACTTTGCCCGGCTCAACGCAATTCCTGGAGAGAAGATGGCGACACGCCCCCCGCAGAACACGACAGCCCTCGCCGTCGGCTTCGGCATCGGCATTCTCTGGCTCGTCATGGCCGCGCTTTCCCTGTGGAGCTCGTTCCGCGGCTACGCCAACGAGCGCTGGGACTGGGGTCTCGCCTGGGCCATCATCGGCGTACTCATGCTCGCGGCCGGCCTCGCCGCCATGATCGGCACCTGGTGGCACCAGACGCGCGTGCGGCACGACTGAGCGACGCACGGCACAGAGCCTGATACGCGAGCGGCGGCGACGTGCCCCACGTCCCGCCGCTCGATCATTTCGGCCGCAGCAGCTCCCGCCAGAACCCGATCATGTCCGCTTCATACGGCTGCGGATCACGCGCATACTGTTCGCGCCACGCATGGAAATCCGGCAGCCCCAGCTCGCGCGTCAGCTCTTCCGTCAAGCGCCCGATGACCGCACGAAAATCAGCGCCCGGCTCCATTTCGGTGCCGAGCGCGCTGGTCAGCTCGTAGATCTGTTCGGGAGGTAGTCGGAACAGCCGGTCCGCGACACGGGCGGAGCACCAGTCGAGGTACTTTGCGCGCAGAACCTCTTCTTCGCTAGCCACGCGCGCCGATGCCTACTTTCGCTCCGAGTCGGCAGTCGCGGCCAGGTGCTCGTAGATCGTGCGGCGCGCAACCGCGTAGTAGAGGATCCGGCTGATCAGCTCCGGATCACTCCGCTGCACCTTCTCGACCTCGGCCGCAATCGGTCGCGGCAGATGCACCTGCAGATCAACGGCGCACGTTTCCCACATGCCTGCCTCGTCGCTTCCTGTGTGGATCGAGATGGTAAGTTGGATCAGCGCCGGATCCATCGAGCGTCGCGCGCTCCGTCTGCACGAACGCGCCCAAGATAGACATGGCCGATTGGGTGGTCAAGCATTTTCGCAACGGCACACGACACCGGGAATTACATGACAGCCATGACTTTGCGCGAACGAGCGCACGCTTGACGCGGCGTCGGCTCAGCGTCTACCGTCTCTCTGGTTCTGACCCATGGCATCATCCGCTGTGGCCGGCACGTCGACGGACGTGACCGTGTCACGACTCACCACGGAACGTGTGCGCTGTCGTTCGTTCTGCTTCCTCGAGCACGCCGGAGAACGCTGGACCGCGTTCCTGATCACCTATGCAGACACGCGCGGGTGGTGGCGCGGCTATTTCGCGTTCCGCTCGCCGGCGGAGGACGTGGAGATCGGCGAGATCCGCACGGCGGACCTGTTCGTCGAGGAGACGGAGAGCGAAGTCGATCAGCGTGCGCGCAGTCTCGGACGCCCGCTGCTGCGCGCTCTGCTGGAATCGGCGCTGGAAACGCGCGAGCGCCGGCGCGGCTATTCGCCGGAGCTGCACCGCTGGTTCCGCGAGGTTCTCGCGCGCACCGCTGCGGATCGCCGCGGACGGACACCATCCACTGCGCAGGCTGCGGATGCGCCGTCGCTCGCAGAGCTGCGCGCGCTCTACGAATCATACCGCGTCGACCAGGTGGCGCACCTCGTCGCGCTGCTCGATGCGGAGATATTCCGCGAGCTGGTCGAGGTCCTGCTCGATGGTCGCCGCATCGACTTCCGGGCGCGCGACCGCTTCCAGCTCGCGATGGGAATCGTGCAGGACCTCGAGTCCCGGCTGCCGCTGCCGCCGTTCGAGGTGTGGACGCAGCACTACCTCGCCCGACCCGAGGTCTATCGCCTGTACGCGGAAGCGATCCAGCGCGGAGAGTTCGAGGTGTGAACGAAGCGGCGGACCGCACTGCGATCCGCCGCTTCGTCCTGCTGCATTCATGTCACGGGCGATACACCTGCGCCCGTGGTACCGACCCGATCAGTTGCCGCTGAACAGCACGCGCCCCGCCTCGATCGCTGCGGGGATCGTCTCGTACAGTACCACGATCAGCAGCGGCGGCACCACGATGCGGAGCGTCCACAGCCAGCCGCGCAGCAGCTTGATGGCCCGCGGCGATGCGCCTTCTGCTGCTTCGCTGAGCGCGTTCGGCATCTTCCACGCGACGCCCATGGCGATCACCAGTCCGCCCAGCGGCAGCATGACGCTGTTCGCAACCGCATCGAGGAAGCCGAGTGCATTCGTATCGAGCGCGGACCACAGGCCGACGAGGGTGATGAAGCCGCCGGCGATGAGCGCTGCCATCGGGCGCCGCATCTTCGCCTCATCGATCATGGAAGAAACGACGACTTCGAGCAGCGAAACGGTCGAGGTGATCGCGCCGAACAGCAGCGCAACGAAGAAGAACATCCCGACCACGCGCCCGACGCCGCCCATCGCGGAGAATGCGCCGGGCAGCGAGATGAACAGCGCGCCCACGGTGCTCTCGCCGACGGCGCTCTGCAGCCCCAGTGCCCATACGACCGGGAACACGACGAGCCCCGCAATGAATGCGACCGAAAAGTCCGCGAGAGCGATGGTCGACGCATCCTTCGGCAGGTTCGCGTCGCGTGGCAGGTAGCTCGCGAACGTCAGCATGGCGCCCATGCCGAGCGACAGCGAGAAGAACGCCTGGCTCGTCGACGCCGCCAGTGTTTCCAGCGAGAACAGCTCGCTGAAGCGCGGCACCAGGTAGTACGCGTAGCCCGCGTCGCCGCCCGCGAGTGTCGCTGCCCAGATCGCGAGGCCGATCAGGATCAGGAAGAGGGCTGGCATCATGAAGGACGAGAGTCGCTCGATGCCGCTGCCGACACCGCGTGCAACGACCAGCACCGTCACCGCCATGATCGCGACCTGGAACAGGATCGCGGGCCCGCCGGCCGCCATCTCCGTGAAGTACGCGCCCGCGTCAGCCGGGAAGGGCGAAGAGATCGCGACCAGCGCGTAGCGCAGCACCCAACCGGCGATGACCGCGTAGTAGGACAGGATCAGCGCACCGGCCAGGATGAAGAGGAAGCCGAACGGCGCCCAGGCGCGGCCCAGCTCCTTGCGCATTGCACCGATCGGGCTCCTGCCGGACGCGCGACCGAGCACCAGCTCGGCAATCAGCACCGGCACACCGACGGCAAACGTGAGCACCACGTAGAGCAGCACAGCCGCCGCGCCACCGTGCTCCGAGGCGATGTACGCGAACCGCCACATGTTGCCGAGCCCGACGGCCGAGCCCACCGCGGCCATGAGGAAGCCGAAGCGGCTGGTCCACTGTTCACGGCCGGATGAATCGGCCGCACTCGCGCTCGGCGTAGCGGTCTGGAGATCGCTCACGGTCGCGTCCTTGTCTCTGGAGATCTACGGATCAACGCTGTAATGGATGGGGCGCAAGATGCCTGCGCCGGCTGACCAGCGCAAGAATTACGGCACCGCACCCCATCCCTGAGAACGCCTCACCGCCGCAACCTCGGACGGCAACTGCGCTCTCCGTGTCTTTGCGGCGCGCCTACACCAGCGCCATGGCCGCCGGTTTCTCGCCGCGATAGTCGTAGAAGCCGCGCCTGGTCTTCCGGCCGTAGTAGCCGAGCGTCACCATCCGCTTCAGCAGCGGCGGCGGCGCAAAACGCGGTTCGCGGAACTCCTCGAACATGATCTCGCTGATGTAGTACAGCGTGTCGATGCCGACGAAGTCGCACAGCACGAACGGTCCCATCGGGTACCCCGTGCCCAGCGTCATTCCGGTGTCGATGTCCTCCATGCTGGCCAGGCCCTGCTCGAGGCAGCGGATCGCGTCCAGCATGTACGGCACGAGCAGCCGGTTCACGACGAATCCCGATGTGTCCTTCGCCTCGATCGGTGTCTTGCCCAGCGATGAGGCGAAGTCGTACGCGGCGCGGAACGTCGCGGGCTCGGTCGCGATCGAGCGCACGACCTCGACCAGCTTCATGACGGGCACCGGATTGAAGAAATGCAGGCCGACAAAGCGGTGCGGCCGGTTGGTTGCCGCCGCCATCGCCGCGATGGTGAGCGAGCTCGTGTTGCTGGCGAAGATGGTGTGCTCCGGGCAGATGCCGTCCAGCTCCCGGAACATCTCGTTCTTCATTTCCAGGTTCTCGGTGACCGCCTCGATGATGAGATCGCAGTCCTTCAGGTCCGACAGCTGCGTCGTCATCGTGACGCGGCCGAGGATCTCGTCACGCGCTGCCCGCTCGAGCTTCCCCTTTTCCACCGCCCTGCCCAGGCTCTTCTCGATCGACGCACGCCCCTTCTGTGCGAGCTCGTCGTTCACTTCGCGGACGCGCGTGTCGTAGCCGGCCCTGGCACAGACTTCGGCAATGCCACTGCCCATGAGGCCGCAGCCGAGCACCGCGACCGTCCGGATCTCCGCCATTCCCTTCCTCCTCCTGTGTATGCTGCCGTGAGTCGCCGCCGTTACGCGATCGCCTCCACGATCACCGCCATGCCCTGGCCGCCGCCGATACAGGCAGCGCCAAGACCGTAGCGCGCGCCCCGCCGACGCAGCTCGTGGAGCAGATTGATCGTGATGCGCGCGCCGGACGCCGCCAGCGGATGCGTGATCGCAATCGCACCGCCATTTACGTTCGTCTTCTCATGGTTGAGCCCCAGCTCGCGCGCGACAGCGGCAAACTGCGGTGCAAACGCCTCGTTGATGTCGACGAGGTCCATGTCGTCGAGCGTGAGGCCGGCCCTCTCCAGTGCCCTGCGGCTCGCCGGCGCCGGACCGATGCCCATGATGCTCGGGTCGACGCCCGCGATCCCCCACGCGACGAGGCGGCCGATCGGCTTCACGCCATTCTGCTCTGCCCACGCACTGCTCGAGATCACGCACGCGGCTGCGCCGTCGCCGATGCCGCTCGCGTTGCCAGCGGTCACGAGCCCGTCCTTCTTGAAGTAGGGGCGCAGTGCGCCAAGCACCTCCAGCGTCGTCTCGGGACGCATGTGCTCGTCGGTGTTGAACAGCACCTCCCCCTTGCGCGTCTTCACCGGGATCGGTGCGACCTCGGCTGCAAAACGGCCCTCGTCCCACGCCTGCTTCGCGCGCTGTTGCGAGCGCACTGCGACTTCGTCTGCTTCCTGGCGCGAAACGCCATACTGCTCCGCGAGCTTCTCCGCTGTCTGCGCCATCGACAGCCCGCACTGCGGGTCCGTCAGCGCAGCCCACAGCAGGTCCTCGAAGTACTTGCCGGGCTCGCCCAGCCGGAGCTCGCCCCAGCGCGCGCCACGCACCACGTGCGGCGCCTGGCTCATCGATTCCGTGCCGCCGCACAGCACCACGTCCGCCTCGCCCAGCAGGACCTGCTCGGCGCCACTCGCGATCGCCTGGAAGCCGGAGCCGCACAGCCGGTTCAGCGTGAGCGCCGGTGCCTCCTGCGGCACGCCCGAGCGCAGGCCCACGTGGCGCGCGAGGTAGATCGCGTCCGACGACGTCTGCAATGCATTGCCGAAGATGACCTGGTCGACCTGTTCCGGCGCAACGCCAGCATCCGCGAGCGCGGCGCTGGACGCGTGCACGCCGAGATCCGTCCCCGTGAAATCCTTGAGCGTGCCGCCGAACGTGCCGAATGGCGTGCGGCGCCCCGACAGAAAGACGACGTCCGTGTCCTTGCCCTGTGTACCCATGTTCCGTGGCTTTCCTGGTTCCGGTGCAGCAGATGGATGAGCGATGCGCTCCGACGACGCCCCGCGCAGCGCGCTTTCGAGCTCGTCGCCGCGGCGCTGCGCTACGCGAGCAGCGCGATCACCCGGTCGCCGACGTCCGACGTGCCGAGCGCGCCGCCGAGATCCGGCGTGGTCGAACCCTCGTCGATCACCTGGCGCACCGCCGCATCGACGCGTCGGGCGTCTTCGGTGCGACCGAGGTGCTCCAGCAGCATCGCCGCCGTCAGGATGGCAGCGAGCGGATTCGCTTTCCCCGTACCCGCCAGGTCCGGCGCCGAGCCATGGACCGGCTCGAACAGCCCGATGCGCCCGGGGTGCAGGCTCGCCGAGGGTGCGAGACCCAGCCCTCCAACGAGCCCGGCCGCGAGGTCGCTCAGCAGATCACCGAACAGGTTGGGTGCAACGATCACCTGCCAGCGCGCGGGGCTGCGGATCATTTCCATCGCGAGGGCGTCCGCATACATCGCATTGCGTTCCACGTCCGGGAACTCCGCGCCGACCTCGGTGAACGTACGACGCCAGAGCGCACCCGCGTGCGGCATCGCGTTCGCCTTGTCCGTCAACGTGAGCCGCCGGTCACTGGCGCGCGCAAACTCGAATGCCGCGCGCACGATCCGCTCGACGCCCTTGCGCGTGTTGATGTCCTCCTCGATCGCGATCTCGTCAGGCGTGCCCGTCTTGAAGTTGCCGCCCGAGCCGACGTACACCCCCTCCGTGTTCTCGCGGAACACGTCGATCACGATATCTGCGGGCGTGACGTCGCGCAGCGGTGAGAGGCGCGCATCATAGAGACGTACGGGCCGCAGGTTGATGTACAGGTCCAGCTGGAACCGCAGCCCGAGCAGGATGTCGCGCGCGTGCTGGTTGCCGGGCACGCGCGGATCACCCATCGCGCCGAGCAGGATCGCGTCGTGCTCGCCGAGCCGCTGCATCTCCTCGGGCGTGATCGTCGTGCCGGTGTGCAGGTAGCGCTCCGCGCCCAGCTCCCACTCGGTGAAGTCGAAGCGGACATCGTTCTGCGCCGCGACGTGCCGCAGAACCTTCACCGCCTCCCGCGTGACGTCGACGCCGATCCCGTCCCCGGGAATGACTGCGATGCGTGCCATGTGGTCCCTGTCAGTCGGTGCGTGCACCGACCGCGATGCTGCCACGCACACCGTGCGTGGTGCACGTGAACGGGTACTCGCCCGGCGGCGCACCATTGAGCGTGATCACCCACTGCATGCCTGCACTCACCAGCGGCGGACTGCGCAGCTGCCCCGTCTGTTCCAGGAACGCGCGGGCCTCCGGGCTGAGCCGCGCCGCCTCGAACGCGAGCGCGTGGAGCCCGCCGTCACCCGCCGTGAAGCGCACGACGTCACCCGGAGCAGCCTCGACGCGCGCAGGCTCCAGCTCGCTGCCGTCCTGCTGCGTCTCGACAGTCACGTCGATCAGGCGCACGCCCGCCTCGAGCTGGATGGTGTCACCCTCCAGCTCCAGCGTGGCGGGGCCACTCTCGGTCATGCGGTCACATGCACCGCAGATCGCAAAAAGAACGACGCCGGCAAGCACCCGGAGGGAGCCGGCCGGCGTCTTGGTGTTGCGGCGCGTCACTCAGTTCGCGTGGCTGAGTGCGTAGACGTACGCCACCAGGTTCTGGACCTGCTCGTCGCTGAGCTGTGCTCCACCCATCGGCGGCATCGGCGCAGGCGCCTGCTGCGGCGTCGGCACACCATTGCGGATGATGTTCTCGATCCCCTCGGGCGTCCCGTCCGTGTTGATCCACTCGCTGTCGGTCAGGTTCGGGGCGAGCGGCGTGCCCGTCGCATCCATTCCGTGGCACGTGTAGCAGATCGTCGTCTCGAACGCCGTCTTGCCCGCCTGCACCATCTCGGGCGTCATGCCCTCGGGAAGCTGCACGTTGGCGAGGTCGAGCCCGCCCGAGGCGGTGCCCGACGCGGTGCCCGTGCCCTCGGTCGCCGCGGGCGCGTCGCCCGTCGTGCCACTCGTCGTATCGTCTGCTGCGTCGCCGCCGCCGCACGCCAGCAGTCCGCCGACCGCGAGCATTACGCCGAACGCCGTGAAACGCCCAGTACGCATGGATCTCCTCCTAGATGATTGTACGGCGTAAGCTTCACGCCCGCGGGATCATAGGAATCACCGCGCGCGAGCGTCAAGCCGCGCCAGGTTCCGGCTGCGGCGCGCCGCACGTGACGCAGTACCGCCATTCCCGCTCGAGCGCCTGCCCGCACGCAACACACGGCCGACGCATCTGATCCGCGCCACAGTGCGGACAGAAACGAACGATCCGTCCTGTGGGCAGCCTCCCCTCGCAGAATTCGCACCGCAGCACAGCATCCCGCGCCGAAATTCCCGCGGGAGCGTCCTGCGACGCCGACGCTTCGCGGTCGCGCGCTGCACCTGCATGCTCCGTCCGCCCAGGTTGGACCGGACTTGCACTCTGATCGCGGCCACCGGGCGATGTCGGAGCCGACAGTGTGTGCCCGCCCTCACGGTTGCCAGCCGACTTCGGAGCCGACGCGTCATCGGCAGTCCGGTCGTCGCGAGACGGGACCGGCCGGTCCTCGTCCGAGCTGCGACCGCCGTCAGGCTCGGCAAGCTCATGATCATCGCCAAGGCGCACGGAATCGCTCGCGCCGGCCGACGCGGCCTCCGCCCAGGGGTCCGGGTCTTCGACCGACTCGGGCTCGAACGCCTCTTCGTCCGCATCCGCGTCCGCGGGGGCAGCAATCCACACGTCACACCCCGCAAACTTCCGGAACAGGCCCACGTTCGGGTTGGGCATGGACAGCTCTTCCCGCAGTTCTGCCGCCGCCGACTCCGGCTCCAGGCGCGTCAGCCCCCCTGCACCCGCGAGAAGCTGCAGCACCGCATGCTCGTAATCCGCATTCATCTCGAAGCCGAGCGATGCGCGCACCACGCGGTACGGGACCAGTTCCTGATAGATCTCCGCAACCGTGACGGGTGCCTCGAAGGGGCGAGGCCGGTTGCGTCGCAGTGCGTCGGTCAGCGCGGTGTACAGCCGTTCGACGTACACGTCCATGGTGTCCGTTGTGGCAGGAAGAATCGCTGACGCGCACCGAAATGCGCATCCGTTCCAGACCGGTCATGCCAGCATGCCGACGCGCACCACGCTGCCAGTATCCTCGAGCATGCTGATCGAATCCGGCGCGCTGAGGTGCAGACGCCGCCGCGCACTGCGCGCGGCGCAATGGCTATGGCTCCGGTGGACTGCGTGACGCGCGGGTGAGCAGCGCCTGCGCTTCGGCCGGGGCGCGAGCAAGCACCTCCTCCGCACTCGGATCGCCCGCCGCCCGAAGTGCACGGACCAGCCCGACCCAGCTCGCGACCGACTCCGGCTCCAGCTCCTGCGCACGTCGGAACCGGGCGACCGCCGATTGCGGCCGGTCCGCATCCAGGAACAGGTACCCGAGCTCCCGCTGCACACCCGCGTCGTCGGGCGCGCGCCGCGCGGCCGCGGCCAGGGTCGTGCCGGCCTCCTGCAGCCGCCCCTGCGTGCGCCGGATCCGACCGAGGTACAGCAACGCCGTGACATTCGAGGAGTCGTCGCTCAGGGCACGCTCGAGCTGCTCCTCCGCCAGTCCCAACCGCCCCGCCTCGAACGCCCGGACACCTGACTCCATCGGATCGTCCCGCGTGAGCACCAGGGCTGCCGCGATCGCGACACCCGCGAGCAGCACCCCGCCGACTACCAGCAGCCAGCGGCCGGGACCTGTTCGGCCGAATGCGTCCGGCGGCGGGACGTCGTGAGCCTCCCCAGTGACCGGCTGCGTGACCACCGCTTCATGCGCAACCGCCGCAACCGGCTCCGACGCAGCACCCACCTCGTATCGGAGGAGCTGCACCGCCTCCCTCGCCACGTCCGCATCACTGGCCCGCACCGCACCGGCACGCGCCCGCTCCGCCGCCGTCCCGAGCTCATGGATCCGACCGGCCAGCTCCATCGTGATCAGCCCGCGCTGCCGCAGCCCCGCCACAACCCGGTCGAGCGGGGTATCCGGAGCAAGCGCCGTCAGCCGCAGATCGTCCGGCGCGCGCGCATCAGCACGCAATAGCAGACGCAGCGCACGGTCCACCGCGCGCTGCGTCTCTTCGATCGCGTCTGCCAGCTCCGCAGGCACGCGATACTCGTCCAGCCGGTCAATCGCCGCGTCCGCAGCATCCAGCGGCTGCAGCACGCGCCCAGCATCGATCATCAGTATTCGATCTGCCAGAACCCCGCGCGCGCGCCTCCCAGCACGAATTCCTTCGGATCCTCGACCGGAAGCGTCAAACCGACGCGCGCATGCGCCTCGTCCGCTCGCCTACGCATGAACTGTGCGACCGTCTCGTCTGCGTACCCTCGCGCATCCCGGAGCTGGCGCACGATGTCCTGCCACGTGCCGGCACAGACCTCCCCCTCCGGAAGCTGCACCCGGTGGACCGCCTTGTCGGCAGCGACCAGCACCGGCTCATCCGAGGTTGGCGCCAGCGACACCCCTTCATCGATCCCGGCCTCGATCTCAGCCAGCAGCCGGTCGATCGGATCCTCCCCCCGCTCCAGCTCCTCCAGCCGGTCCTCCCAGCCCCGCGTCGCCTCAGCCGGCAGCGTTTCGCCAAACAGCGCACGCTTCAGCTCGATCACGCGACAGACCGCCAGCGAATCCCAGTGCTCCGAGGGCGGCACCTGCTCCAGCTCACGCAGTGCGCCCGGCCAGTCACCCCGGTCATACAGCAGATGACCCAGGTACGTCCGCGCCTCGTAGTGCGCCCCGTCCAGATGCAACGCACGGCGCAACTGCCGCCGCGCCGCCGTCTCGTCCCCCAGCCGATGCGACGCAAACCCCAGCGCAGCCGCCGCTTCCGCATTCTCCGGATACAGCGTAGCCGCCTCCGCGAAGACATCGCGCGCCTCCGCATAGATCTGCTCGCGGTACAGTGCCCGACCCATCGTCATCAGCAACTCCAGGTCGTCCGCGCAACCCGTGTCCCGCGCCCGTCGAAACAGCTCCAGCGCATGCCCCGGTTGCCCGAACCGCAACATCACCTCTCCCATCCCGACCAGCGCGTCCTCATGCTCCGGATCGAGCACCAGCGCTCGCTCGAACGACTGCCGCGCCCAGCCGTACTCCTCCCGCGCCAGCCGCGTATAGCCGATTC
>DASTYK010000030.1 GCA_035764935.1 Longimicrobiales bacterium
CGACGACGCCGAGGACGTACGCCTCCTGTACGTGGCGGCGAGCCGTGCCGGTGAAGAGCTGATCGTCGCGCGGCCCGCCGACAAGCTGGTCAGGAAGTCGCCGTGGCGTCTGCTGTACCCGGCGGCGCTGAAGCACGGCCGCGAGCTGCTGCTGCCGCTGGTGCCGGCGCCGCCGCGCGAAACGCTGGATCTGACCTCCGACGAGATGCAGCAGCGCGTGGGGCGGGTGGACGAGAGACGTCGCAGCCGCGCGCTGCCGACCTACCGCGCTGCACCGGTCAAGCTGCGCGCTGGTGAGCTGAGCGACTACGAGCTGCGGGCGGTACGGAAGGGCAAAGGACCGGCAGGGCGCGGCGTGGAATGGGGCAGCGCCGTGCACGGTGTGATAGAGGCCGCAATGCGGGGCGCGGACGGCGCCGCACTGCGGGCGCACGCGCGCAGCCTGCTGCTCGCCGCCGAACGGCCCGTGGACGAGGGAGGTGAGCCCGAGGAGCTGGACGAGCTGCTGGGAATCGTGCACACGGTCCGGTCCGCTCCGCTGTGGCAGCGGGCACGTTCCGCGGAGACCCTGCAGATCGAGGCGCCGTTCGCGGTGATGCTGACCGCAGCCGAGTACGCGGAGCTGGCCGCTACGATCAGCGAGCTCGAACCGTCGGACGGCCAGGCCTCCACCCGCGAGATCATCGAGGGCGTCCTCGACCTGGCGTTCCGTGAAGCCGGCGCCTGGACGATCGTGGATTACAAGTCCGACGCAGCGGGCAGCGGCATCGACGAGGCCCGTCGCGCCAGGTATCGCGCCCAGGTCGACCTGTACGCGGCCGCATGGCAGCGCATCACGGGGGAGCCCGTGCGCGAGCGGGTGCTGCTCTTCACGGCGGACGGCCGAACCGAGTCCTGGTAGCACGCCGCATGCGCATGGCGCCCGGGGCGCGGGCGGATGCATCATTGGACGGACAACCAACGCTGTCGAATGCGCGCTGTGGAGGCGGGTCTGAGCGGAGCTGAGCGGGAGCCGGAACGCAGGGACGGCAGGGGTGCCGCGCCGGAACGCCGAGACACCAGCGGCGCCGCGCTGGAACCCGCGCCGGAACCCGGGCTCACGTCATCCCTGGCCCGCACGCCCCCGTCGCGAGGCGAGCCCGAAGTGCGCGCATGGCTGCTCACGTCGACGGCGTTGACTCAGCTCACTGCGGAGGACGCTGCGCGACGGATCCGCGGAGCGCCGGTCCCTGGCGAGCTCGTGCTGGTCGACATGCTGCGACCCGGCGAGGCTGAGGCGACCCTGATGCGCGAGCAGATGCGGCTGCATCCGCTCGCCGTCGAAGACGTGATGCGCGGGCGGCAGCGCCCGAAGCTGGACCGCTACCCGCGACACTACTTCGTGGTGTTCTATGGTGCGGCCATCAACCGGGAGCGCCGGCGCGTCGCGTTCCGTGAGCTGCACGTGTTCATCGGGGCCCACTTCGTCGTCGTCGCTTCCCACTACCAGATCGCCGAGGTACAGGAGCTGGTCGCGTACTGCAGGCGCTTCTCATCGAAGCTGACGACGACGGGCGGGCTGGTGCACTGGCTTCTCGATGCGATCGTGGACGATTACTTCCCGATCGTGCACGACTTCTCGGAGAAAGTGACGCGCCTCGAGAACGAGACGCTCACGGGCGAGCGCTCACCGCTCGACAACCTGGTCGGCGTGCGCCGCGAGCTCATCCTGTTCCGGCGCGTGGTCGCGCCGGAGCGGGACGTGATCGGTACCGCGCTGCGCCGCGACATCGTGGCGCTGGAACCGGAGCTGCTGCCGTACTTCCAGGACCTGCGCGACCACCTGGAGCGGCTGACCGAGGAGATCGACACGCTGCGCGAGCTGCTGTCCACGGTCGTGGAGGCACGGAACCACGCCATGTCGAACTCGCTGAACAGTACTATCCGCATCATGACCGCCTGGTCGATCATCCTGATGTCGGTCACGGTCATCGCCGGCGTGTACGGCATGAACTTCCGGAACATGCCGGAGATCGGGTGGCGGCACGGCTACGTGTTCGCCCTGGCAATCATGCTGTTCGTCGGGCTGGGCCTTTTCACGTACTTCCGTCGGCGCGACTGGATCTGACGACCCGCGATCGGCGTCGTGCATCACCGCTTCACATCCGGAGGCTGCATGAGGACTCGTCTGCTCGCGTGGGTACTGGCCGCTGTCGGGACGCCTGCGGCCGCACAGGAGGTGCCGACCTCGTGGAGCGCACCCGCGGACGTGGCATTCGTCGGTGTCACCGTGGTGCCGATGGACAGCGAGCGCATCATCGCGAACCAGACGGTGGTGGTGAGCAATGGCGTGATCAGCGCGATCGGGCCGGTGGCGAGCACGCCCGTTCCGTCCGGTGCGGTGCGCGTGGATGGTTCGGGCAGGTTTCTCATGCCCGGCCTCGCCGAGATGCACGGGCACGTGCCCGCGCAGCCCGGCCAGTTCCAGGAGGACGTGCTCTTCCTGTACGTCGCGGCCGGCGCAACGACAGTGCGCGGTATGCAGGGGCATCCCAACCATTTCGCCATGCGCGAGAGGGTGCGCTCGGGTGAGCTGATCGGACCGCGCCTGTTCCTCTCGAGTCCGCCGTTCGCGGGCATGGGCCAGAACCCGCTGACGGATCCTGCCCAAGCGCGGGAGCGCGTGCGCTCGGCTAGGGCCGCCGGCTATGACCACCTCAAGGTGCACGAAGCGCTCAGCCGCGAGGTGTACGACGCCATGGCCGAAACTGCGCGCGAAGTCGGCATCACCTTCAGCGGCCATGTCCCGGATCCCGTCGGGCTGGAGCATGCCCTGGAGGCCGGACAGGCGACGGTCGACCACCTGGACAATTACCTGGACGCGATCCAGCGCGATGATTCGCCCGCACTGGCGATGCAGGGCGCCGCCCGCGGCCAGGCACTGCCGCTCCACGTGGACGAGGAGAAGATCGCCTGGATCGCTCGCGAGACGCGCGAGGCGGGCGTCGGCAACGTCCCGACGATGGCGCTCTGGGAGGTCCTGCGCGGCAGCCATCGCGGCGACGAGCTGGCCGGGCGCGAAGAGCTGCGCTACATGCCGCGCCAGATGCTCGCCAACTGGGTGCAGCAGGTGAATACCATTCACGACGGCTGGGACGCCGCGGCCGCACAGGCCGAACGCGAAGTTCGGCTGCGCATTCTCGAGGCGCTGCACGACGAGGGCGCGCTGATCCTCATGGGCACGGACGCACCGCAGCTCTTCAGCGTCCCCGGATTCTCACTGCAGCGGGAGCTGCCGCTGATGGTGCAGGCGGGCATGACACCCTACGAGGTGCTGCGCACCGGCACCGTCAACATCGCGCGCTTCTACGGAGAGGAAGACAGCGCGGGCACGGTGCAGGCAGGCCGCCGTGCGGACCTGCTGCTGCTCGATGCGAACCCGCTCGAGGACGTGGCCAACATCGGCCGCATACGCGGCGTGATGGTCGAGGGCCGCTGGCTGGACGGTGAACAGCTCGCAGCGCGCCTGGACGCGATCGCACAGCGGGCGGCTGCGCCAGCGAACTGAACAGCGCCGGACGTCAGCTGTCCTCCTCGATGGCGCGTGCTGCAAGCGGTGCATCGCGCGCGATGTTCTGCAGCCCGCCGGACGAGTCGTAGTTCTGCCCGACGAAGTAGAGACAGCGGTTGTCGGCGCTGCGCACGCGGTCGGTGCGCAGCGCAAAGCCCTTCTGATCGCGACGAACCAGGTGCTCGACGGGGCCGAGCGCGGCGCGGAAGCCCGTCGCGAGGATGACGTCGTCGAAGGCTTCCTCGGTCCCATCGCTGAACCGTACGCCGCTCGGCGTGAAGCGTTCGATGGCCGGGCGCACCGCGATCCGACCGGCGCGGATCTCGTCGACCAGGTGAAAACCGATCAGCGGAATCGCATCGAGCGGTGAGTGCCGCGTGCGGGGCAGCACGGGCGGGCCGCGCCGCTTCTCGCTGATCCGGCCAACCATCGCGACGACCTGTTCCTGCACGGGACGCGGCAGCTTGCGCACGTAGACGGACAGGTACTGGATCGGGATGCCCATGATCGTGAGCGGCACGACATTGGCCCCTGAGCGTACCGCGATCGTGGTGTCCACACCCGCGCGCGCGAGCTCACTGCCGATCTCACCGCCACTGTTGCCGACGCCGACCACCAGCGCACGCCGCCCGGCAAAGGGCGCCGGCCGGCGGTACTCGACCGAGTGCAGCACGCGCCCCTGGAAGTCCGCGCGCCCGGCGATGTCCGGGACCACGGGCTCGCTGATGATGCCAGTTGCGATCACGACCGCGCGCGCCTCGATCGCTTCGCCGGTCGTGCGTACGAGCCAGCGACCGTCGTGGTCGATGCGCGTGACGCTGGTGCCCGTCTCCGCGTCGAGTGCAAAACGGCGGGCGTAGCGTTCCAGGTAATCGACGAAGTGGTCGCGTGTCGGAAAGAGCGGCACGTCGCGGCCGAAGCGCAGCCCGGGCAGGGCCGAGAGGTGTTTGCCGGTGTGCAGTCGCAGGGAGTCGTAGAGCCGCGTCCAGGACGCGCCCACGCTGCTGCCCCGCTCCAGCAGCCGGAATGGAATGCGGCGGACGCGCAGCTCGTGTGCGGCCGCGAGACCGGCCGGCCCCGCACCCACCACGACGACGGGAGCCTCAGCCATTGTAGCGTTCGCCGTGCCGGTCGCGGTACAGCTCCAGCGCGGCGCGCCCCTCCTCCCGCAGCAGCCCCCCGCGGAAGCGGATGCCGCGTTCCTCCAGGTACGCGTAGCTGGCGCGGAAAACGGGTCCCTCGTCGAACAGCTCGCTGGCATCCTGGCGTGTCGCAGCGAAGAACACCCGCTTCACACCACTCCAGAATGTTGCACCCAGGCACATCGCACACGGTTCGCATGACGTATACAGCACGTGCTCGGACATGCCGGGCGCGCCGAGCGTGTACGAGCCGACACGTGCCTGCGCCATCATGAAGGCGACCATCTCCGCGTGCAGCGAGCTGTTGTTGGACGGCACGACCATGTTCACGCCGAGACCGGCAATGCGCCCGTCGGCATCGAAAACGGCGGCGCCGAACGGGCCGCCGGTGTCGTGCACCACGTTGCCGTGCGCGAGACGCACGGCCACACGCATGCGACTTTCATCGTCGGAATAGGTGCCGTTCACGTCGACGACGTCCGCGACCCACGCGGGGTTCACGATCCGGATTTCCGGGAGGGCGCTCATCCGCTCAGCGCGTGCGAATCACTATGCCGATGCCATCCGGATCCTGCAGGCGGAGGGCTCCGTCCTGGAGCTGCCCGCCTGCGCGCTCAGCGATGCCTCGCACGACACCCTCGTCCGGGACGATGAGCTCGAAGTCCACGAGGCCGGTGGAGCCGGGTGGTGGCGCAGCATTGCCCGCCCACTCGTTCAGGCCGAGGTGGTGGTGGTAGCGGTTCGCGGACAGGAACATGGCACCCGGGTAGTCCCGCGTGGTGATGTCCAGGCCGATCACGCTCGTGTAGAACTCCGCGGCGCGCTCTCTGTCGGCCACGTGCAGGTGCACGTGGCCCATGCGCAGAGCGTCGGAGCGGCCGGGCACCGGAGGCGCAGGGTCCGCGTCAGCGAGCAATGCCTGAACGTCGAGACGCTCCGTGGACATGACCACGGAGTCGCCACGCCACTGCCAGTCACTCGCGGGACGGTCGCGGTACAGCTCGATGCCGTTGTTCTCGCGATCGGCGAGGTACGCAGCCTCACTGACGAGATGATCCGAGAAGCCGTGAAACGGGTGCTCCGTGGCCGCCACGTCGCGCACTGCAGCACCGAGCGCGGCACGGTCCGGGTAGAGCAGGGCAAAATGGTAGAGACCGGTCGAGCGAGCAGGGCGAAACGGCGCGTCCGGCGCGTGCACGAGCGTGAGGAGCGACGTCGCGTCCGCGGCTGCAAACGTCGCCTGCGAATCGGAGCGCTCCTGTTCGCGAAGCCCGAGCACGTCACGATAAAAACCCGCTTCACGCTCCAGGTCGCGAACACGCAGCCGCACGACTCCGATCCGTGTACCCTGCGGCAATGTTACCACAGCGCCATGCCTCCCATGAGAAGAACGCCCCAGCCGGGGGAGAACTCGGCCAGCCCGCGTATGACGTGCACCTCGATGCGACGGCGTTCACCCAGCCAGCCGCCCAGGCGCAGCTCCGCCAGGTCCTCGTTACCGCGAATTACGCGCCGATGCAGGTCGTCATGGCCGAGCACCTGGAGGCGAACGCCTGCAGCGTCCGTCATGGCCTCGATGCCGGCATTATAGATCAGCACGTCACTCTGCGGGTAGTCTTCGACGATCGTCGAGTGAATCCCCACACCCGCTTCGCCGAACACGTGCACCATCGGGTGCAGCGCGGCGCGCCCTGCCGCCGTACCGAAGAAGTCCGTCCGGTCCCGGTCCAGCCCCGGCTCGTCGCTGGTCGTCGGCAGCCGCGTGCCGAACCGCAGCACCGCCATCGAGCCGTCACCGTTTCCGGCAAGACGGAGCAACGTCGCGATCCGGACGTCGCCCGCATCGATGCGCGCATCACCATCCGGCGCATCGGTACGTTCGAACGCGGGCGAGAGCACTTCATCGTCCTCGAACCTGCGCACCGCCGTCCCGGCGAACTCGAGCGCGAACCGACCCGAACGATAGGTGATGAACCAGTTGCCGAGCTCCAGGAGCGTACCTCGCGTGCCGGCAAGCGATGCACGCTGCTCTCCGATCAGGCCAACACCGATTCCCGCTCGAGCAGCCGTCGCATCGGTGTACGCTTCCCACCTCACCGGCTCGAGTGGCCTCAACTGGGCGTTCGCTTCATGCGGGAGCAGAATGAAGCAGAGAGACACGATGCGTGCCACGGCAGTGGGGCGAGTCCAAACGCGAACGACAGAGCTTGCTGGCGTCATCTGACTCCAAATTGCGTCATGAACGGCATGGAAATTCCCTTGATCGGGGGGTGCGGTGACGGGCACCGCACGACAGGGAAATCCGATGATGAGGTCGCAGGGGCGGTACTCCTGCGACCTTCTCGCTTCGAGGAGGCAACAATGTGGCGGCGCACTTCCAGGTTAGCCATGGCGGCAACAATAACCGTCGGCGCCGTCGCCTGCTCATCGGCCGGGACCATGGATCGTCCGGCGAATGCGCTTGCAGGTGAGGTGGAGGCGACGGTCGAGGTAACCAACAACAACTGGGCGGACATGGTCGTGTACGCACAGCGGAACGGGGTCAGAGTAAGACTGGGCACGGTGACGTCGATGACCACGCAGGCGTTCGATCTGCCTCTTCCGCTGCTCAGCGGGAGCGGTGAGCTGTTCTTCGTCGCGGATCCGATCGGTTCGGATCGGGCGTATCGATCGCCGGTGGTGATGGTAGGGCGTGGACAACGAGTCGAGTTCCTGCTCGAGAACAACCTGGCACTCTCGTCACTCTCGGTCTGGTAGCGGCGGCCGCTGTGCGGAGGGCGCCGGACCTCCGCTGCGGCGAGCCTGTCATGCTGCCTGCCTGTCCGCCTCCAGCGGATCCCGCCTCGTCCACAGCAGTGCGACCCATCCGATCAGAAAGATCAGCGCGAAGCTGAACCACTGGATTGCGTAGCCCAGGTGTGGCCCTTCGTCGAGCTCCGGCGCCTCCTGAGCGAGCGGGTAGCGGGCGCCGCCTCCGTTGCCTGCCGGCTCGGGCAGCCGCTGGAGCTGGACCGGCAGCAGCGTGTACGGGAACGCCGCGCGCAGCGCGTCAGGGTCGACCGAGTACCAGACGCGGCGGAAGGAGTCGGACGGCTCGACCGGGCGTGCGCGGGCCGCGAGTGTGCTTTCGACGCCGGGGAAGGGGAGCACGAGCCCGGTCACGGTCACGGCGGAATCCACGTGCATGGAGTCGATGGGCACGGTGGCTCCATCGGCCGCCGGTACCCAGCCGCGCTGCACGAGCAAGGCGCTTCCGTCGGCCAGACGCAGCGGCGTGAGGACGAGGACGCCGGGGGTGCCACGGTAGCTGCGCCCCGGCAGAACAATGGTGCGCGCGTTGTCGTAGCGACCGCTCGCCGAGGCGGGGCGGAAGACCAGGCCGGCGCTGTCCCGAACCGCGCCGCTCAGCCGGACCGGCTGCTCGGCGCTGCGTTCCGCGACGGCCGCGTTGATCGTGCGTTTCTCGTCGAGACGCGCGAGCTGCCAGAATCCGAGGCGGATGCAGACGGCGGCGATGATCAGCACCAGGACGGTGCCGGAAATGCGGGCGCTGCGCGACATTGCGCGTCGTGCGCGGGTGTGCTGTTCACTCATCGAAGGCGTGGCCTGTCGCCGGGGCACGTGTCGAACCGTTCAGAAACATTGCGGCCCCCCGATCCGGTCTGCATCCTAGCATCCGCGCCCTGCCGATATGCCTGATCCAGAGAATCCGGAGAATGATGAGACGCTGCATCGTTGCACTGCTGTTCCTGGCCATAGCCGCGTGCGCCTCGGCGCCGCGCGTGACCGTACCGACGCTCGCCTACGCTGTCCCGGCCGTCAACCCTGCATCCTACACCGTTGCGGACACGACGAGCGTGCTCGTACGGGGAGGTCGCGGCCAGAGCCTCAACACGACGATCGCGCTGCTGGCGCGTGCGACGGTGGGAATGCACGTGGACAGCACGGGCATGCTCGCGTCGATCCGGCTCGAGTCGGTCGACGGCACGTTCCAGGCTGGCGACTCGGTCGCATTCCGTGTCGATTCCAGCGCCGTGCCTTCGGGGGCTGCACTGCTCCGCATGAGCAGGAGCGGCGCGGACTCGACGATGCACCTGCCCTCCGTGGGGCGGGCGCTGACGCGCTTCATCGGCGGTGAGTCGTTCTACTACCAGTTTTTCCCGCGCCTGCCCGGAGGCACCGTAGCGGCGGGCACGGTGTGGACGGATACGCTCCGCCTGAGCGACGAGGGGGCCGGCGTGCAGAGCCGCACCGAGACGATCGTCTCGTCGTCGCTCACGGGGGACACGGCGATCGACGGCCGCGTGCTGCGTGTCATCGTTTCCCGCTTCACGACGAGCGTGGACGTGAACGGCATCGTCGACGGGATGCAGGTCAGCCAGCGACTCGTGGGATCCGGCGAGGCGACGACGCTGTGGGACGAATCGGCGTCGCTTCTGTTCTCGCGCGAGGAGACGGTGACGTCCACGGGAACCATGGATCTGCCGGGCGCAAACCTCAGGTCCGTGCCGGTGGAGGCACGCACGCGGCGTGTGGTGAGGCTGCTGCCGTGAAGGTCGAGCGCCGGGAGATCGTGAGCTGGTGCCTGTACGATTTTTCCAGCTCGGCGTTCAACACGCTCATCGTGACGTTCATCTTCAACCTCTTCTTCGTAGACGTCATCGCCCCGGATGAGGGGACCGGAACGGCGCTCTGGACGTCCGGTCTGAGCATATCTGCGGTCGTGGTCGCTCTGGCCATGCCCGTGCTCGGCGCGATCGCGGACTATTCAGGTCGCAAGAAGACGTTCCTGGTCATCGCCGCACTGCAGTCGATCCTGTTCACGACGCTGCTGTTCTTCGTCGGTCCGGGTCAGGCAGTCCTTGCGATAACCATTTTCGTCCTCGCGAACATCGGCTTCGAATCGGCGAACGTGTTCTACTACGCGTTCCTGCCCGAGCTGACCGACAACCGCAACATCGGTCGTGTGTCCGGCGCCGGATTCTTTACGGGGTACATGGGCGGGCTGCTGGCGCTCGGACTCGGACTGATGATGGTGAACGGCTGGGCGGCAGCCGGGAATCACCTGAACATACGCGCGACGTTCCTGCTGGTCGCCGCGTGGTTCCTCGTCTTCTCGCTCCCCATGTTCTTCCTCGTCCGGGAGCGTGCGCCGCGCCGCGAGGCGAGCATGGGTACATACGTGCGGGAGGGCTTCGGGCGGATCCGGCGCACCATCGGCCATCTCGGAACCTTCCGCGAGCCGGCCAAGCTGCTCCTCGCACGCATGATCTACAACGACGGCCTGGTGACCGTCATCGGCATGGCTTCGATTTACGCCAGGTACGTCCTCGACATGGACATCGGCGAGGTGCTGGCGATGGGCGTCGCGCTGAACGTCGCAGCCGGAATCGGCGCCTTCGCTTTCGGCTTCGTCGACGACAGGATCGGCGGCAAGAAGACGATCATGATCACCCTGGTGGTACTGACCATCGCCGGCGCAATCGGCGTGAGCGCAGACTCGAGGAGCGGCTTCTGGGTCGCCGCGACCCTGATCGGGCTGATGATGGGGCCGAACCAGTCCGCGAGTCGCAGCCTGCTCGCGCGCATGGTACCGGACCAGAAGCAGACAGAGTTCTATGGACTGTTCGCGTTTTCCGGCAAGCTTTCAGCCCTGCTGGGCCCGCTGGTGTACAGACAGATCCACGGCGCCACCGGCGACCACAAGCTGGCCATGTCGTCGATCATCGCCTTCTTCGTGATCGGTTTCGTGATGATGTTCTTCGTCCGCGAGCGCCGGGGCATCGAGATGGCCGAGCGACTGCAGGCGGGTGCGGAGGTCGCGTGAGCGGGACGATCGAGTGGGCGGACTTCGAGCGCGTCGACATCCGCGTGGGACGCGTGACGCGAGCGGAGCCGTTCGCCAAGGCACGCAAGCCGGCCATCAAGCTGTGGATCGATTTCGGCAGCGGAATCGGCGAGAAGAAGTCGAGTGCGCAGCTGACGGCGCACTACACGCCGGAGTCGCTGGTCGGCCGGCAGGTGATCGCGGTCGTGAACTTCCCGCCGCGCCAGATCGCGGACTTCATGTCCGAGGTGCTGGTGCTGGGCGTGCCGGACGCCGATGGCGCGGTCGTGCTGCTCTCGCCCGACCGCGCAGTGCCGCCCGGTGGCAGGATGTTCTAGTCTAGCGCGCGCGGTCCCGCGGCAGCCGGTCAGCCGGCTCGATGTACCAGTACGGCAGATCCTCCGTCCATTCGATGCCCCGGAAGCGCACGTTGCTGAAGCGCGCGTGCAGGGCGAAGAGCTCGGGGTCCATGTAGATCGGCGCGTAGACGGCGTCGTCGATCATGAGCTGCTCGAGCTCGGACCAGACTGCGCGGGCACGCGTCGTGTCCGCCTCGACGAGTGCCGAGTCGATCAGCGCGTCCATGCGCGGACTGCCGGATCCGGCGAAGTTCGGCCCGCCGGGCGGCACCGAGCGGGAGTGGAAGATCATTTCCGCGTTGGAGCCGGCGACGCTCGGGCCCCAGCCCCAACCCCAGAAGGAGCCGGTGAACTCGCCCTCCCTCAGGCGGGTCACCCACGCGGTGCTCTCGTATGCGCGCGGCACGAGCGTGACGCCGACCTCGCGCAGCATGCTCTGCATGGCCACGAGCACGTCGCGGCGCGTCGGGTCGGTGCTGATGTAATCCACCTCGATGCGCAGGGGCTGGCCGTTGCGGTCCACGGTGCCGTCCCCGTTGGTGTCGGTCCATCCAGCCTGCGCGAGCAGCTCACGTGCGGCCGTCGTGTCATACTGCAGCGGCTGCACCGACGGCGTGTGCTCACGCATCGCGGTCGGGATCGGCGAGTATGCGGCCTCGCCGACCTCACCGAACAGCGCGGTCGCGATTTCATCGCGATTGACCGCCATCAGCAGGGCGCGCCGAACGCGCGCGTCGTCCAGCGGCGGACGTCGTGTGTTCCACGCGATCCATGCGGGGCGCACGCGCGGCCCGCTGTAGACGACCACATGCTCCGCAGCATCGACGCGCGTCCGCTGCTCGGGGGGCAGCTTTGCGATCAGGTCGCCCTGCCCGGCAAGCAGCTCGGTGATCGCCGAGTTCATGTCCGGCAGGAACCGCATGATGATCCGGTCGATCGACGCGCGATCCGGCCGCTGTTCGTTTACGTGCAGGGTCAGGTTCCGGCCCGCGGTCCAGGTGCCGAAGCGGTAGAAGCCGTTGCCGACCGGGTTCCGTCCGAATGCCGAGTTGCGCATGTCCTGCGGCGCAACGGACTCGAGCAGGTGCCGCGGCACGGGCATGACCTCGAGTATTGCGTTCACGGCGTAGGGGCCGGCCCGCCGCATCGTGATCTCGACCGTGAGGCTGTCGCGCGCACGTGCACTCTTCACCGCCGCCACGTCGGCCTGCCGCGGGGAAGCCGTCTGTGGGTCTCCCTGCCGCTCGATGGTGAAGACGACGTCGTCCGCCGTCACTGGCCTGCCGTCGTGCCAGCGCACGCTCTCGCGCAGCGTGATCACGAGCGTGGAGTCGTCCTCCATTGCCCAGGAAGCTGCGAGGTCCGGCGCCATGCTGCTCAGCGTGCTGTCCCGGACCCCGAGAGCACGAAACATCAGGTGCACCGGATGGTAGGCGGCGTTGCTGCTGAACGTGAGCGGGTTGAGCTGGTCCGGCTCGCGGTCCGCGAGCACCACGAGCGTGCCGCCGGGCGGTCCGCCGCCGAATGTGTCGTACGTCGTATCCGCAGCCGTCGCGATGCGCTGCTGATCCGGCTCCCTGTCGCCGCAGCCTGTCGCGAAAGCGACGAGTCCGGCGGCAAGGATGGCGGCCGGGCGTCTCAGAATCGGTCGAACAGCCATGGCTCCTGGAGTGCGAGGGCGGCATCGAGCGCGGGCAGAAGCCCGGGTCGGTCGCAATCGAGCAGCCCCGCCGTGGCGGCCGCCGTTGCGGAGAGCGCGCCGATGTACAGGCGTGAAAGCGTTGCGATCCCGAGCCGCAGCGTTGCGGGTGCCGTGCCGGTCCGGGCGAGCGTCGAGCCGCCAGCCTCGAGTGAAAGCACCCAGCGTCCGGCGTTCTCCGGAAGGTGTGCGTCGTCCAGCTCGAGCGCGATGCTCATCTTCGCGGTGTCAACGATGGTGCGTTGTTCCCATGCGCGGACGACGTCGACCAGGCGGAACATCGGCCCCATCATGAGCGTCGCCGCCGGTGACCACAGTTGCCACGAGGGAGCGGCGTCCGGCGGCAGTCGGGGCTCGCTCACCCAGTCCTGCATGCGGTGGGACGGCAGCGTACGTATGAGCAGCTGGTCCCACTGATCGGCCAGGGATGCGAGCCACGCGTAGAGCGCCCGGCGGGATGCCGGCGTGGTCCAGACGATCTCGTCGACTTCGAGGAAGCGATCGCGGCGCGGGAGATCCGTGCGATACGTGACGAGCGCATACCCCGCGAGCCTGCCGTCATCGTCCCTGTAGCCTGCGAGCGCCCGTCCGGGCTGCTGCACCAGCCCGCTCCACATGGCGGGGGAACGCTCGAGCTGGCCGTTCTGCGCGCGCGCCCATGCGCAGTACACTTCGAATGCCTCGTTGCGTCCGGCCTCCGTCTCGAGCAGCTCGACGTTCACACGCTCGGGCGAGTCGCCGAGCGAGCGCGCCGGGATCTGCCACTGCTCGGCCACACCCGCGTTGCCGTACCCGAGGCGGTGGTAGAAGCCGACACGGAAGGGGTAGAGCGCGGAAACCAGGTCGCCGCGCTCGCGCGCCGCGCGCAGACCCGTGGCGACGAGCTGTTCGGCGAGCCTGCGCCGCCGGTAGGCGGGCGAGATCGCGACCGTGCCCACGCCGGCCATCGGCAGCCGGACTCCGCCGACCCACTGCTGCAGGGGATGGAGCTGGAGGGCACCGGCGATCCTGCCATCGAGCTCGCCCACGAGCAGCGTCTCGAGCCCGCCGCCGTAACGTGGAGCGCGCAGCAGCTCCTCGACCGACTCCTGCGTACGGATGGCAGACGGAAAGCTGTGGCGGACGAGGCGCGCGACATCCGGGACGTCGGCGTCTCCAGCAAACCGGCAGTGCAGCGTCTCGGACAATCGGGCCTCACGCATCGCGGGAACCGTACGGGCGCGGTAACATAGAAAGACCCATGATACGACGCCAAGCTCGAATCGCGTTCCTTGCGGCTGGGCTCGCACTGCCCGCCGCGTGCGCGCCCGCAGGAAGTGCGGAGCTTTCAATGACCGCCCCGGTCCCGGACGTTGTGCCCGGACTCGAGGTGCTGCTGCGCGATTCCGCCCACCTGGTGCGTGGCCGGCGGGTGGGGTTCCTGACGAACCAGACCGCCGTCACATCCGCCGGGGAAAGCGGCATCGATCTGCTGCACGCCTCGCCGGATGTGCAGCTCGTCGCGCTCTTCGGGCCCGAGCACGGGCTGCGTGGTGAGGTCGAGGGCGGCGTCAAGATCGAGAGTGGCATCGACACCCGGACCGGGGTGCCGGTTCACTCGCTCTACGGTTCGACGCAGCGACCGACGCCGGAAATGCTGCGCGGTGTCGATGTGCTGCTTTTCGACATGCAGGATATCGGTGCGCGGCCGTACACGTTCGTGTGGACCATGGCAATGGCGATGGAAGCTGCTGCCGCGCAGCAGATTCCGTTCATCGTGCTGGACCGGCCGAACCCGATCACACACCGCATGGAAGGCCCGCTGATGCAGCCGGAGATGCGCAACGTCGGGCAGCCCATCACCGGGTACTATCCGGTGCCGCTCCGGCATGGCATGACGGTGGGGGAGATCGCGCGCTACATCAACGCGGAGTACGACGTCGGTGCGGACCTTACGGTCATTCCGGTCGCCGGCTGGAAGGGCGACATGTGGTTCGATGAGACCGGCCTGCCCTGGATCGATCCGTCGCCCAACATCCGTTCACTGGACGCAGCACTCGCCTACGCCGGTCTCGTTCTGGCCGAGGCGACGAATCTGACGGTCGGTCGGGGGACGAGCGCGCCGTTCGCAACGCTGGGGGCGCCGTGGCTCGACGCGGCGGCGGTCCTGGCCCGCGCGCAGGCATACGACATCCCCGGCGTCGTGCTGGACACGACGAGCTATGTGCCGCGCGGCACGGGCTGGGTGCCCTTCCGCGACGAGCGCGTGCGCGCGATCCGGCTGCGGATCACGGATCGCGACCGGTTCCAGCCCGTCTGGATGACGCTGGTCCTGCTGAGTGAGATCCGCAGGTTGCACCCGGAGCAGTTCCGCGTGACCAACGACGGCATGACCCAGATGCTCGGGTCGCAATGGGCGCGCGAGGCCTTCGATCGGGGAGTTGCGCCTGACAGCATCTGGACGCGCTGGGAGGCCGAGCTGGAGACCTGGCGTCCGGTGCGGGAGCGTTACCGGCTGTACTGATCGGCGGTCGCTGCACTGCAACCTTCGAAACCCCCATGCTGTCCAACCCGTAGTCGCTGCAGCATCGCCGGGCGCACCCGGCCACCGATCGATCCCGAAACGACACCGGTCTCCATGCGAAGCGTCAGGCTCGCCTTCCGAACGCTGTTCAAGTCCCCGTTTGTCACGATCGTGGCGATCATCTCACTTGCGCTGGGCATCGGCGCCAATGCCGCGATCTACTCGCTGTTCGATCAGCTGCTGATGGCGCCCCTGCCGGTGCACCAGCCCGAGCGGCTCGCGAACCTCGCGGCGCCAGGGCCGAAGCCCGGATCGACGTCGTGCAACCAGGCCGGCGATTGCGACGTGATCTTCAGCTACCCGATGTTCCGCGACCTCGAGAAGGCACAGACCTCGTTCAGCAGTGTCGCGGCGCATCGCCTGTTCAGCGCGAACATCGCCTACGACGGCGAGACGCTGAACGGCGAAGGGGTCATGGCCTCGGGCTCGTACTTCGGCACACTCGGCCTGCGCCCCGCGCTCGGCCGGCTGCTCGGCCCGGCCGACGACCAGGCGGTAGGCTCGCACTACGTCGCGGTGCTCAGCCACGCGTTCTGGGAGGGCAGGCTCGGCGCCGACCCGGATGTGATCAACAGAACGATCATCATCAACGGTCAGCCATTCACGATCATCGGTGTGGGGCCGAAGGAGTTCAACGGCACGACGGTGGGGTCGAGGCCCGTGGTCTTCGTTCCGATCACCATGCGCGGCGTGCTCAACCCCGGATTCGACGGCTTCGAGAACCGTCGGAACTACTGGATCTACCTGTTCGCCCGGCTGAAGGAGGGCGTGACGCTGGAACAGGCAGAGCTGGCGGTGAATGCGGTCTACAGGCCGATCATCACGGACGTGGAGACGCCGCTGCAGCAGGGTGCATTCAGTGAGCAGTTCATGAATCAGTTCCGCGCCAAGGAAGTCGAGGTGTCGGACGGCCGGCGCGGGCAGAGCTCCGTTCACACCGAGGCGCGCACCCCGCTGCTGCTCCTGATGGGCACCGCGCTCGTCGTGCTGCTCATTGCATGCGCCAACATCGCCAACCTGCTGCTCGCGCGGGGCGCGAATCGCGGGATGGAGATGGCGGTGCGGCTGTCGATCGGCGCGAACCGGCGCCAGGTGATGGCGCAGCTGCTCACCGAATCGGTCCTGCTCGGACTGCTCGGATCGCTTGCCGGCATCCTGGTCGCCTGGTGGACGCTGTCGCTG
>DASTYK010000031.1 GCA_035764935.1 Longimicrobiales bacterium
TGACCTGGCCGACGTGGAGCCGTCGCAGGGTGTCAACCTGGCCATCACGGCCTCAGGCAACACTGGCTGGTCGGCTACAGCATCGCATGACGCGCTGGATGCGGCGTCGATCTGTGCTGTGTTCGTCGGCGATGCGGCGGCGGTTGCGCCCGCAGTCACTGCTGGTATCGTGACCTGCGTCGAGAATTAATCGCAGCAGGTTAGCCGTAGGAGGGGCGGTGGCGGTCAGCCGCCGCCCCTTTTCACTGAAAGGAAGCGTGGGGTGCGACGATGCACCAGAGACACGGTTTCACACTGATCGAGTTGTTGATCGTGATCGTCATCCTTGGGCTGCTGGCGGCCATCGCGACCTCGTTCTTCTGGGACGCGAAGGACCGTGCGCTTCTCAAGTCCATGGAGAGCGACTTGCGCAACCTGGCCGCGCAGCAGGAACTCTACTTTCCTGGCGCTCTGAGCTACGCGGCGAATGTCGTCGACCTGACCGATTTTCAACAAAGCCCGGGTGTGGTGATCACGATCAATTCCGCGAACTCTCTCGGCTGGGCAGCGCAGGCGACACATCCCTCGTATGCCGGCCACACGTGCGGCATCATCATCGGTAACGCACCTGCCGCCGACGGTGCCCCCGCGACCGTCCCAGGCGTCATCACCTGCGACTGAGCGCAGTCCCGCCAAGGTTTGCGCTCAGTCCCTCCCCGTCCTAGCTTCACCGCCGCACCAGCCGCACCTTCCCCAGACCGTTACAGATGAAGCACATCCCAACGCTCAGGCGAGAGCTGATCAGTGCGTTCGCGCTCGTGTTTGCGAGTGCGCTGGGGATGGCATTGGTCGGGCTGATATTCCTGCTGCCGCGCTTCCAGACGCCGCGGCACGCGCTCCTCTTCATCATCATCCTCCTCGCCGCGGACCTCGTGATCTTCACGCTTTTTGGTCGCTGGGTGCTGCACCGGGCCGTGTTCGGCCCGATCGAGACGGTGATCGACGACGTCGAGGCGATCGCGGGGGGCGATCACGACCGGCGGCTGCCGCGCGGCCGGACGCAGGAGCTGGCGCGCCTCAGCTCGGCGGTGAACCGGATGACGGAGCGCCTGGTCGCCGATCAGAACGAGCTGGCCGCCAACATCCGCTCTCTCGATGAGACGAACAGGATGCTGACGGAGGCGCGCGACGCGATGGTGCACCAGGAGAAGATGGCATCGGTCGGTCGCCTGGGCGCCGGCATCGCGCACGAGGTCGGCAATCCTCTGGGTGCGATCATCGGCTATCTCGGCCTCGTCCATCGCCGGGTCGACGACCAGGGCAAGGAGCTGGTCGCCGCGGCGGAGCGCGAGGCGCGCCGCATCGACCGGATCGTGCGCAGCCTGCTCGACTTCGCGCGGCCGAGCGAGACGGAGATGACCGAGTTCGGCGCCAACGACGTCGTCCGGGAGACGCTGGAACTGGTGTCGACACAAGGACGCTTCGAGAACGTGCAGCTCGAGGTGGACCTGGCTGCGGCATTGCCTGCAGTGTCCGGCAACCCCCATCATCTGCAGCAGGTGCTGGTGAACCTGCTCGTCAACTCGATCGACGCGCTGGAGTCGACGCCGGATCCGGTGATCGTGATCCGCACCGAAATTCGTGACGCGCGCGTGACGCAGCGAGTGCCGGCGCGGCGCAAGGACGATCCGCCGGGGATCGACTACTCGCATCGACGTCGCCTGTTTGCGACGCGGGCGCCGCGGGAGGACCCGTACTCGGCCACGGGCCGGCTGGTCCAGATCACGGTGAGCGATAACGGCCCCGGCATTGCGCAGGACGTCCGCGACCAGATCTTTGAGCCGTTCGTCACGACGAAGGAGCCGGGCAAGGGCACTGGCCTCGGGCTGGCGGTGTCCGCGCGGCTGATCGAGACGATGGGTGGAGTGCTCCGAACGGAGGAAGCCGACGCGGGGGGCGCACAGTTCGTCGTGCTGCTGCCTGCATTGACCCCTGAGCCAGCAAGGGTATGAACGTCCTGATCATCGACGACGAGCCAGGGCTGCGTCACACGGTCTCGCTCATCCTGGGCGAGGAGGGATACGAGGTCGCCACGGCGAGTGATGGTGAGGAGGGCTTCGCCAAGGCCATCGAGAACAAGCCCGACATCATCCTGTGCGACGTACGCATGCCGCGGCTGAACGGTCTCGAGTTCCTGGACCGGTACAAGGCGCAGGATGGCCAGGCCATGGTCATCGTCATGACCGCCTATGGCGGGATGGATCTCGCGATCCAGGCGATGAAGAAGGGCGCCTACGACTACCTGCCGAAGCCGTTCAGTCCCGACCAGATCGTACTCGCGCTGAAGAAGGCGGAAGAGCGGGAGTCGCTGCGTCAGGAGGTGTCGCGCCTGCGCGAGGAGGTCGCGATCGAGCGACGCTATCGCGAGATCATCGCGAAGTCGCCGGCGATGACGCAGGCGATCGAGGTCGCGTCCAAGGTGGCGCGCCATCCGTCGCCCGTGATGATCACCGGCGAGAGCGGAACCGGTAAGGAACTGATCGCGCGGCTGATCCACACCGAGAGCGATCGCGCCAGTGCCGCCTTCGTGCCGGTGAACTGCGGTGCGATCCCGGAGAACCTGCTCGAGTCCGAGCTGTTCGGCTACGTGCGTGGTGCCTTCACAGGCGCGGAGCGTGACAAGCAGGGCCTGTTCGAGGTCGCTTCCGGCGGCACTCTCTTCCTGGACGAGATCGGCGAGATGCCGGCGACGCTGCAGGTCAAGCTCCTGCGCGTCCTGCAGGAAGGCGAGGTACGCCGGCTGGGTGATACGAAGTCGCGCGACGTGGACGTGCGGCTGGTCTCGGCGACCAACAAGGACCTGGACGAGGAGATCCGCGACGGCAACTTCCGCCGCGACCTCTTCTATCGCATTGCGGTCGTCCCGATCCACCTGGTGCCGTTGCGTCAGCGGCGCGAGGAGATCCCGCTGCTCGTGCATCATTTCGTCGATCAGTACAACCGCAAGCTACGACTCGGCATCGAGGGCATCGATGCGGATGCGATGCGGCTCCTGCTCGCCTATCCGTGGCCGGGCAACGTGCGCGAGCTGGAGAACACGATCGAGCGGGCGATGGTGCTGGCGGAGGGGAAGCGCCTCGGAGAGGAAGACCTGCCGCCGCACGTGCGGATGCCCGTTTCCGCCATGGACTCACCTGAGCTGGGTGAGGACGAGCTGTCGGTGAAAAAGCATGGCGCCGCGCTGGAGCGGCGCCTGATCCAGAAGGCGCTGGAGCGTACCGGCGGCAATCGCACGCGTGCGGCGGACCTGCTCGAGCTGAGCTCGCGCGCGCTGCTGTACAAGATCCGCGAGTACGGGCTGGAATAGTCGCATCCCGCCATGGTCGCGCCCGATCGCGGGCGCGATCGTGGCGCCATGTCCAACGCACCATCCTCTTCGCGCCACTCCGGCTACACCCTCGTCGAGCTCCTCGCCGTGCTCACGGTGCTCGGCATTCTCCTCGCCATCGCGACACCAGCGGTACGCCGGACGATCGATCGGCACGCCGTGATCGCGGCGCGGAATGCGGTGGCGATGGAGCTGGCGCGTGCGCGGCTGCTCGCGCGCGCCCACGGTGGTGCCGTCCTCGTCCTCGACGCGGTTGCCGGTGCTGTCTCGATCCGGTCCTCTGACGGCGACACCCTCGCGTCGCCCGCTCAGGTGCTGGCCGTCTACGATGCACGCATCGACCTGGGCGGGGCCGACAGCGCAGCGGTGACGTACGACCGGCTCGGGATCGGCCGGATGGCGAGCCGCACGGTGCGCCTGGTGCGCCATGATGCCGATGCTCGTCTCACCATCTCCTCCTACGGCCGGGTGAGGTTGTGGTGACGCGCGCACCCCGCATTCGGCTGCGGCCGCTGCCAAGCGGTCACCGCTCCGGATTCGGCATCGTCGAGGTCATCGTCGCGCTCGTGGTCTTTGCGATCGGTGCCCTCGGAGCCGCCGCACTGACGGCGCATGCTGCACGCCTCGCGACGACCGCGCAGCGCCTCGAAGCTGCGACGTTGCAGGCGTCCATGCTGCTCGACTCGCTGATGCAGGATGCGGCGCCGGCGAGCGGTGGGAGAACCGACGCTGACGGCGAGTATCGCTGGGCGATCGTCGACGATACCACGAGCCGCAAGATCCGTATGGAGGTCGTGCCCGGTGGGGCGCGCGATACGGTCCGGCTGCACGCGCGGCGCCCGAACCTCCCGCCGATCCTGGGGGCATGGTGAGCACGCGTGGATCACGCGCGGGCATGACCCTCGTCGAATGCCTGCTGGCACTCCTCCTCGCGTCACTCGTCAGTGCAGCGGTGGTATCAGTGCTCGCGACGCAGAATCGGCTGCTACGATCGCTGACCGCGAGTGCAGCCGACGCCGAGGCGGTGCGGGTGACTGCGGGCGTCCTGCGCGAGGAGCTTCGCTGGATCGACCCTTCGCTTGACGTCCGCTCGATCGGCGGCGACTCCGTCGTGCTGCGGGTGTTCCGTGGCGGTGGTCGTGTGTGCGCGCTGGCCGGTGACGAGATCACGATCGACTACGAGGGCCTTCGACTGCCGGCGATCGACAAGGATTCGGTGCTGCTGCAGACAGGCGGTGCCGAGCGTGTGTACGCGATCCGCGCCGTCACCCCCACCACTTGCGGAGCGGCCCCGGCCGTTCGCGTGCGCATTGACTCGTCCGCGGCGCCCGGTGCCTACGCGCTCGTGTTCGAAAGCGGAATCTACTACGTGCGCGATCGGGCGTTCCGGTACCGGTCGGGCGACGCCGGTCGACAGCCGCTGACCGAGGAGCGGTTTGCCCCTGGCGCGCACACCATACAGCCGGCCGGAGACGGTTCTGCCGCACTGGCTCGTCTGCGCTGGCCGGGGGCGCGCTCGCCGACGATGCTGCGGGTTCCCTTCGTGAACGCACTGCCATGAACCGAGCGGGCACCGTGCTGGTCTTCGCGCTGCTGGCAGTGCTGGCTATGGAGCTGCTGGCCATGAGCGCGTTCGGCTTTGCTCGCATAGCCGGGCTGGGTGCGCTGCACGAGCAGGAGCATGCCGTGCTGGAGTCGGCTGTGCAGGATGCACTCGCGCGCGCGATCGTCGCCATCGATGCGCATGCTGCTGCACAGCACCCTGTCGGTACCACCTGGTCGATCGCCATAGACGCGTCCGCGGCGCAGTCGGCCCAGGTATCCGCAACAGCGGAACGTCTCTCGGCGAGGGTGCTGCGGGTCGGCGCGGAGGCGTCGAACGGCCGCGGCGCCCGGGTCGGAGCGGCCGCACTGCTGAGAATTCTGCCCGTGGCCGAAATCATGGCAGGATTCCCGGCCGTGATCACGACCGCTCTGCCACCGGGGCCCGTGGACCTCGTCGAGGGCACGGATACCACGCAGTGCGCCCCCGCTGCCGGCCTGCCTGTCGCCCTGCCTGCCTGGATCACCAGGGCGTGGGCAGACTCGCTGCCGTTCGGGAGCGCGGCGGGGATCAGCTGGGGCGACCTGGACGCACTCGCGGCGGGGCTCTCACCGGTAGCCGGGGATTCCGTGCGAGTCCTCTTGGTATCCGGTGACACGACGCTCGAGACCGAATTCCACGGAATACTCATCTCGCCGGGCGATGTGCGGCTGACTGCCTCCGCCAGCGTTCATGGCCTGGTCGTAGCGGGCGGCGTACTGGCGGTCGAGACCGGCGCACGCGTGCACGGTGCCGTCCGCGCGCTCGGCCTCCAGGACGAGGGCGGCACCTTCACGTATGACCCGTGTGCGATCGCGGATGCCCTCGCCTCGCCCCCGTTCCGCCGCGTGTATCGCCCGGGAGTGCGCTGGCGGGTTCCGGCGTTCTGACTGAAAAAGTTCGCGAACCTGCTAAAAAGTGCCCCGTCCATCCCCCTGCCGAGCTTGCAAGCCATTGTCCCGCAATACGGTTCCGGCTGGCATGGATCTCGACATCAGGGGCGCCGATCAGTGCCGTGACGCGGTGAATTGGCCTATCTTCAACGCCTGGCCATCCCGCCTTCCGCGGCCTGCTGAATATCCGATCAGGAGCCAAGGTGCCACGCTGCCGTGCACACGCCCGACGACCGGGCTTCTCGCTGCTGGAACTGCTCATCGTCATGGTGATCATCGGGATCGTCGTGATGATGGCGGCGCCGTCGATCAGCGGCGGGCTGCGGCAGACGCACGCACAGCAGGCATCTGCGACGATTGCGCAGGACCTGGAGCGCGGCCTGGCGATGGCAGCCCGCACGCACCGGCCGGTGGTCGTAGAGGTGAACACGGACAGCATGGTCTACCACCTGGTGGACCGGGTGACCGGCGACGTGTACGCGACACAGCACTTGGCGCCAGGTCGGTCCGAGTTCGGCCTGACTTCGATGACTGCGACCCCCACGAGTGTGCACCTGCTCCCGAACGGCACCGTGGGAGCGTCGTTCAGAATGGTAATCCAGGCCGGCGGCAGCCGAACCGAAATCGAGCTGACCCGAGCCGGACTCATCCGAGTGGAGGGGCTGTAATGCAGCATTCCACGCGCGACTCGGCATGCCGTCGCGATGGCTTCACGCTCGTCGAGGTGGTCGTTGCGATCGCGATCCTGGCGGCAGTGCTGGTGATGCTCGCCGGGATGACGTTCGCGACGGCACAGCGGGCGGTAGACCTGCAGTCTGCGGGTGCACGCCAGGCGCTCATGCTCCAGGAGATCAATCGACTGTCTGCGCTATCCCTGGCGGACCTGGACGCACAGGGGGGGTGCAGGACACTGGCGAGTGGCGCTGACGCCTTCACCTCGTGCGTAAGTGTGGCCGTTGCGAGTGCGCGCACGCGTCAGGTCATCGTGGTCCTGACGCCGGCCCGGGCTGGTGCGCGACCGGATACCGTGGGCTTTACGCGCACCGAGCCGTCGACGACGAACCCATTCAACTGCCCGGGGTGCTGATATGACGGTGCAGAGGAGTCAGGCGCGCCGCCGACCCGGCTTCACGCTGGTCGAAGTCCTGATTGCGGTCGTGCTGACCGCCGTGGTCGGTGCTGCAGTCACGAGCGTGTTCGTCAACCAGAGCGCGTTCTACGACACGCAGACGCAGATGACGGAAGCGCGTTCCGTGAGTCGAGCCGCGGTCAACATGCTGACGCGGGAGCTGCGCTCCGTTGATACCACTATCGGCATCGAGGGCGCGAGCCCGGATACGATCCGCGTGAAAATGCCCTTCGCGATGGGACTGGCCTGCGGCGTCGCGGCGAGCGGCCGACTGCACGTGTCCCTGTTCCCGGTCGATTCCGTGGTCCTGGCGAATGCGCGCCAGGCCATTACCAACACGTCCGGCAGTGGTGGTGGGTACGCGTGGCGCGACCCCGCGACGGGTGTATACGACGCGGAGTCGATCGGCGGCAACGGTGTAGCTGTCGTAGCAGCGTCGACCCGGTGCGTCACGGCTCAGGTGGCAACCACCTTTTCCGACATGAGCACGCGCGCCCGCATCGTGGAAGTGCAGGCGCCCAGCGGCTCGGTCCCCGACGCGGTTCCGGTAATGCTGTTCCTGAAAGTCGCATACTTCTTCGCGCCATCAGAGCTGGTCCCCGGTTCGCGCGGACTGTACCGCCAGGTGGCCGGCATGGCGCGGGAAGAACTGGCGGCACCTTTCGACGCATCCGCCCGGTTCCGCTTCTATCCGGTCGGGTCGGCCACCGCGCAGGACGCACCGCCGAGTCCGATTTCGAACCTGCGTGGCATCGAGCTGTCGTTCGTGGGACGGAGCGATCGGCCCGATGCGGACGGCACGCACCGCGAAACGCCGTTGACCACGGCAATCTTCTTCCGCAACCGGATCGACTAGGGGCAGATCATGATCATGAAGTCGAGGCGGGACGGATTTGCGATCCCCATGGCGATTCTGCTCATCGGCGTGATCACTGCCGGTGTCGTGGGTGCCTTCGCGCGCGTCGAGTCGGAAAGCTCGGTCGTGAACAGTCGCGATGCGCAGACCGTGGCCTACGCGCTGGCGGAAGCCGGCATGGGCGTGTACCTGGCGGACCGCGCCAACATGCCGTTCGGCCGCGACTTCACCCTGCCGGGTGGCACGGCTGAAGTGCGTGTCGACCTCATGCGGCCGGACGACGGCGTGAACGGGGCGTTGTATCTGTTGCGGTCTACTGGAATTACGACGTCCGGGGGCAACATCCCTTCGGCGCGTCACACGGTCACGCAGCTCGCCTGGCTCAAGCCGTACACCATCAACGTGCCAGCGGGCTGGACCAGCCTCAGCGGTATCCGCAAGGACGGCAACTCCGGGGAGATGTCCGGCTTCGACGAGTGTCTCGCAACCGGGCCGAAAGCCGGTGTCGCCGTCCCGGACAGCGGTTACTCCGGTCAGACCGGCCCGGTCATGGGTGACCCGCCCATCGATTACATGGGCAGCCAGGAGGACATGGCCGGCCAGATCAACATCGACTGGGAAGGCATCATCAACGAGGACGTGCTGCAGTTCGATATCAGGATTCCGCCAGGCGTATGGCCGAGTGCGGACAGCTTCGCCGCGCGTCCGGACTGGTGGCCGGTCGTGTATATCGACAACGAGAACGGCCCGGCCTTCGACCCGAGCGACATGAACGGGCGCGGCACGCTCATCATCCGTGGCGACATCAAGCTCGATGGTGGTGACCAGTGGGACGGGATCGTGATGGTCGGTGGAAGGCTGGAGGACAACGGCACGGGCGCGATCTCCGGTGCCGTCATCACGGGGCTGAACGTGAAGCTCGGCGAACCCGTGGAGCAATCATCGCGCGCACATGGCACCAAGACGTATCGCTACAATTCGTGCGAGCTGAGCAACGCGTTGCAGGCAATGTCGGTGCTCACGCCGATTCGCAACACCTGGTTCGACGGCTGGGCAGGGTACTGAGCCCGCATGCACGATTCACGTGCGAGCTCGTCCCGGATGGGCTGCCGATGCCTGATGGCAGCAGTGCAAAGAAGCTAACGGAAGTCTTGACATGCAGATGCGTGCGGCCTAACGTGCAGCACGCCTGACTCAAGGCCTCCCCTACTCGAAAACTGAACCGGTCCGTGTAATGGGACTCTTCGGCAAGAGCAAGCTCTCTGCCGGTCTCGACATTGGCAGCGGCTTCGTGAAGCTGGTCGTGGTCGACCACTCGAAGCCCGAGCCCGAGATCGTCCAGATAGCGACCAGTCCGCTGGTGCCCGACGCAATCGTCGAGGGCGAGATCATGGATCCCGTCCTCGTCGCAGAAACACTGCGCGCCGTGGTCGAGAGCAGCGGCCTCAAGAAGCGCAATGTGGTCGCGGCGGTGGGCGGGCACGACGTGATCATCAAGAAGATCCAGATGGATCGCATGAGCGCGAACGATGCGCGCGAGGTGATCCGCTGGGAGGCGGAGCAGCACGTGCCCTTCGACATGGAGAACGTGCAGCTCGACTTCCAGATCCTGGATCCGGATGCAACGACGCCGCAGATGTCGGTGCTGCTGGTCGCGGCCAAGCGCGAGCTGATCGAGAACCGGCTGGCGCTGCTCGCCGATGCCGGGCTGACACCCGCGGTCATCGACGTGGATGCGTTCGCCCTGCACAACGCGTTCGAGCGCAGCTACGCCGAGCCGTTCAACGGGCTCGTGGCGCTGGTGAACGTCGGGCACGAGACCACGAACGTGAACCTGCTGGAGGACGGCCAGCCGACGCTCGTGCGCGATCTGCCTTTCGGCTCCCGTCGCCTGCGCGAGACGCTGCAGCGCGAGCGCGGCCTGACCGCAGAGCGCGCGGAAGCCGTGCTCCAGGGGCGCGACAGCGGTGTGGACCTGCGACCCCTGGTCGACGAGCGGATCGACGAGCTCTCGGTAGGCATCGAGCGCGCGGTCGCGTTCATCGTCGCGCAGAGCGGCGGCGAAGGGCTGAACCGCGTGTTCGTTTCGGGCGGCGGTGCCCGGATTCCGGGACTCGTCGAAGCGCTCTCGCGCCGCCTGGGTGCCCGTGCCGAGGTCGTGAACCCGCTGCAGCGGGTGCGCGTGCGGCCCGAGGTGATGGAGGCGTTCCCGCTGGACGAGTTCGCGCCGCTGCTCATGCTCCCCGTAGGCCTCGCCCTGCGGCAGGCCTAGGACGAGAGGGAAGGGTCACTTGATCGAGATCAACCTGCTTCCGGGTGCGCAGAAGAAGTCGCGCAAGGGTCCGCGCCGTGCAGCGGCGGGTCCTTCGCTGCTCTCGCGCATCAAGCTGCCGGAGGGCGGCGACCGGATCACGATGTTCACGGCGGCGAGCGTCGTGCTGTCTGTGCTGCTCGTTGGCTTCCTCTGGTGGAGCTCGAGCAACCGCCAGCGCGAGCTCGAGGTCGCGATCGAAGGCGCGGTGCGAGACTCGGCTCGGTACGCAGCGCTGCGCGAGGCGAACGAGGAGCTGGTCGCGCGCCAGGACACGATCGCGCAGAAGGTGCAGATCATCCAGGAGATCGATGCCGGCCGCTTCGTCTGGGCCCACCTCCTGGAGGAGATCGGCCGCGCGGTGCCGTCGTACACGTGGCTGACCGCAGTTCGCGCCCAGCCTTCGGCGAGCCCCAGCTCGATGCAGCCGGTTCTGGAGATCGATGGCAGTGCGGGCAACACCCTGGCGCTGACTCGTTTCATCCAGGACCTCGAGGCATCTCCATTCCTGCGCGCGGTCACGCTGCAGACGACCACGCAGGCCCAGCAGGACGGCCGCAAGTACTACACGTTCCAGTTGCGCGCGTCATGGGAGGAACCGCCGGTGGAAGCCATCCGGACGGCTCCGCTGTTTGCGCGCACGGACAGCATTCTCCAGGGCGACTGACATGGCACTGCTACCACAGGATCCGGCCAAGCAGAAGCGGATCGCGATCGGCCTGGTGCCACTGCTCCTGGCAGGCGTGTTCTACTACTTCGTGCACTCGCCGAAGAGCGAGGAGCTCGAGACCATGCAGACGCGACTCGAGACGCTGGAGCAGAAGAACGCCACGGCTCGCGCGATCGTCGCGCAGAATGGCGGCGAGGCGCTGCAGCAGCGGCTCGCGCTGTACGAGGCGAACATGGAGCAGCTCGAGCAACTGATCCCGAATCGGGCAGAAGTGCCAGAGCTGCTGCGGGCCATCACGGTCGAGGCACAGCGGAACAACGTGGAGCTGGTGTCCATGTCGCCGAGCGGCGAGCAGGCCGGCACCTACTACATGCGCCAGCGCTACGACCTGGCTGTGCGCGGCGGCTATCACGAGATCGGCTCGTTCATGTCCGTTCTCGGCTCGCTGCCCCGCATCATCACCGCGACGGAGCTGACAGTGTCACCTGAGCGAAGCGGCCGGAATGCCGCACCCGCGGATTCGGTGTCGCTGCTCGCGGAGTTCGTGGCCGAGACCTATGTCATTCCCGATCCGGGCGAGCTGAAGCCCGATACGGCCGCGCAGACGAACGCGCGGGGAGGTCGTCGATAATGAACAGGTATGCAATCATCGTGACGGCCGCTGCCGCCGCGCTCTGCGCGGCCCCGGCCTCCGCGCAGCAGCAGGCACGCGCCGCCGAGCCGGCGCGCGGCGCCGCAGCCGCACCGGCTGATTCCACCGCAGAGCCGCGCCTCGTCTTCGATCGCGAGGTGTTCAGCTATTCGTCCGGCGGTCGCCGCGACCCGTTCCGGCCGCTGACCGCGTCGGAAGACGGTCCGCTCTTCGACGAGCTGACCGTGCGGATGATCGTGTTCGCCCAGGACCCGCGCGACAGCATGGTGCTGGTCCAGGACGTCACGGGTAAGGTTCACCGGCTGCGGCGCGGTGAGCGAGTCGGGAATGCGACCGTCGTCGACATCGGTCGGTCACGTGTGCTGTTTTCGGTCAATGAGTTCGGCGTTTACCGCCAGGGCGTACTCGAGCTGAAGTCCAACCAAGGAGCGAGTCGATGATCTCGATCATCGCGCTGTTGACGACCGTCCTGGCCCCGGCCACGGTCACGGAACTGAGCATCGTCCCCGCCGCGGGTCGTACGGAAGTCGTGATCCGCGTCGATGACGACGTGCACACGCGCGACTTCATGATGGACGACGGCCGGCTGGTCCTCGACTTCGAGGGCGCGGAAACGCGCGGAGCGCGCTGGGACCGCATCAATCGCGGTGGCGTTCGCGCGCTGCGCGTGGCGCAGTTCCAGCCGGGCATCGCCCGTGTCGTGATCGAGCTTGGCGCGCCGGTGGAGTACGAGGTGACGCGCGATGCGGACGCGGTGCGCGTTTCCTTCCCGAACCGCGCGGGCGAGTTCTCGCCGTGGACGTCGGGTGCCCAGCTCGCCAGCGCTGCGCAGGCGTCGCAGCAGGTGCAACAGCGCCCGCAGACGACGCGGCCGCAGCCGCCGCGTCCCGGAACCGTGACGCAGCCGCAGCGGCCACTCGGCCAGCAGATCACGGTCACGTTCGACCAGGTGCCGGTGCCGGATGTGCTCGCGTCGTTTGCAGCGATCTCGGGCCGCAGCATCATCCCTTCGCCGGACGTGCGCAGCACGCTGATCACGGCGGAGATCGTGAACCAGCCGTGGGACGTGGCGCTCGAGGCGATCCTGGAGGCGAACAACCTCCATCTCCGTGAGCTGGCGAGTGGTGTGCTGATCGTCGAGAGCGGCCGCGCCAGCGCGCTGCGCACCGAGACGGAGCCGCTCGAGTCGCAGCAGTTCGTCATCCAGTACGTGAGTGCGGACTCGCTGCAGAACACGATCACGGGGCTGCTGAGCGACCAGGGCAAGGTCTCGATCAACCGGGCGAACAACGCGATCCTGGTTACGGACACGCGGTCCGCGCTCGATCGGATCGGCCCGATGATCGACCAGCTCGACGTGCGTACGGCGCAGGTCAACATCTCGGCGCGGATCGCGTTCGTGAACCGCACCCAGCTCGAGGCGCTCGGCTTCTCGTATGACCTCAAGGACATGGAGGGCACGCAGCTGGCCGGCCTCGCAAGCAACATCAACCCGAACACGGGTGCCTCCACGGACGACGACCTGATCCTGCTGGACGGCAACTCGATCGCGGCGCTGGGCAACGCTACGAACCGGATCCAGGAGCCGACCCTGCAGCTGGCACTTTCGCTCGTGCTGGGCCGGCACACGCTCGTCTCCTTCATCGAAGCGCTGCGGACGGTGAACCTGACGGACGTGCAGGCGGCACCGGTCGTCACGACGCTGGACCATCGTTCGGCTCGTGTGCAGGTCGGCCAGGAGACGCCGGTTCGCGTCGTCGACCTGGGCTCGCAGTCCGGCGGCGTGGGCGCTGCGCGCGCCACCGTCGAGTACAAGCAGACGGGTGTGATCCTGAACGTGACGCCACACGTCACCGGCAACATGGTGATGCTGGAGATCCAGGCGGAGCGTTCCAACGTCGCGCCGGGCCTGTCGGACGCGGGCGTCGTCTTCGAGACGTCGAACGCGCAGACGCAGGTGCTGGTGGAGAACGGGCAGACGGCCGTGATCGCAGGCCTCACCGAGACCCAGCGGATCCAGGAGCGGAGTGGTATTCCGATCCTCATGGATCTGCCGGTGCTCGGCAACCTGTTCCGCAGCACGTCGAACGAGGAAGTCCAGCGCGACCTGCTGATCATGGTGACCCCTTACATCGTGCGGGACTGACGGCCCGGACGGAGGGACACCGGATGCGGTGACCGCTGGACAGAGGGTGCATCGGTCCCGTATATAGACGCAGGTCAACGCGAGAGCCCGGCCACCGCCGGGCTCTCGCAGTTTTGCCCGGATGAACTGATCGGAGCTGCTCGCGCTGGCGCGCCGGACGCTCGATCCCACAACGCCGCTGAGGCTTCGACAGCAGGCTGGAACTACGATGCACTTTACCTTCCGAACCGCGGGCGAGTCCCACGGCCGCGGCCTGGTCACCCTCGTCGAGGGTGTGCCCGCCGGACTCGAGCTGATCGCTGGGCGCGACATCGACCCCGACCTGGGGCGCCGCCAGGGCGGCTACGGCCGCGGCGGCCGCATGAAGATCGAGCAGGACGCCGCCGAGATCGTGACCGGCGTGAGGCACGGCGAGACGCTGGGCTCGCCGATCGCGCTGCTCGTCTGGAACCGCGACTGGCGCAACTGGCAGGTCGCGATGTCGCCGGAGCCGCCGGACGCCGACACGCCGGAGAAGGCACTGCGACGCGTGCACCTGCCGCGGCCGGGGCACGCGGACCTGGTCGGTGTGCTCAAGTATGACCGCATGGACGCACGCGACGTCCTGGAGCGTGCATCCGCGCGCGAGACCACGGCGCGCGTGGCCGCCGGCGCCGTCGCAAAGCGCATCCTCGCCGAGGCCGGCATCTCGATCGGCAGCCACATCGTGTCGCTGGGCGGGATCGATGCGCAGCTGCCGGAGGTGATGCCCGACGATCTGAACGCCGCCAGCGACGCCTCGCCGCTGCGCACGCTGGACCGGGACGCCGAGCAGCGCATGATCGAGGCGATCGACAGCGCCAGGGCGGAGGGCGACACGTTCGGTGGCGTCTTCGAGGTGGTCGCGCGCGGGATGCCGGCCGGGCTGGGCAGCCACATCGCGTGGGACCGCCGGCTGGACGGCCGGATCGCGCAGGCGATGCTGTCGATCCAGGCGATGAAGGGCGTCGAGATCGGCCTCGGCTTCGAGGCGGCGCGCCGCCGCGGCTCGCAGGTCCACGACGAGATCGAGCGGGCGGACGCGGAGATCTCGAGCGGCGGCTTCCGCCGTCACGGCAACAATGCCGGCGGCCTCGAGGGCGGGATGACGACCGGTGCGCCTATTGTCGTGCGCGTGGCCATGAAGCCACTGTCCACGCTCATGAAGCCGCTCCGGTCCGTCGACCTGCGCACGGGCGAGCGCGCGGACGCCGTGCGCGAGCGCAGCGACGTGGTCGCCCTCGCCGCGGCCGGTGTGGTGGGAGAGGCGATGCTGGCGACGGTGCTGGCGGATGCGCTGCTCGAAAAGTTCGGCGGCGACAGCATGAGTGAGCTGCTGCGGAACCTGCGCGGGTACATCGAACACCTGAAGGAGCGCACCGCAGCGGCACGTGCGAGCTTCGATGCCTGAGCCGAAGAGCGGCGGCACGGGCGGCGCCGGCAGCACCGGCAGTCCCCGCGGCACTGGCGCGGCCACCGGGGGTACCGCCTCGCGCGGTGGCCCGGCCAGCGAACCGGATTCGCACCCGCGGAGTGACGACAGGACGTCGCATGATGCCACCATCCGGCGCGTCCTGCTGATCGGCTTCATGGCCTCCGGCAAGACGACGGTCGGCCGGCTGCTCGCGGAGCGCCTCGGCTGGCGCTTCTACGATGTGGACGAAGAGATCGTGCGGCGGAGCGGCCAGACGGTGCCGGAG
>DASTYK010000032.1 GCA_035764935.1 Longimicrobiales bacterium
CCGTCCAGCGGCGCCCAGACGTCCGTGATCCACCGCCCGTCCGGCTCGCGCGCCGGCAGCACCAGCGGATCGTGCCGCGTCTGGCGGGTGTCGAATATGTTCTCCGCATTCAGGAAGACGCGCACCGGCCCGAACCGGCGCTCGGCCAGGAAGCCGACGATGACGTAGCGGGGCGACGTCGCGCGGTAGGGGTTCTCGTCCAGCGTCTGCCGGCCGGTGAAGTAGAACTCCGCACCGATACGACCGCGTCCTTCCTGCTCCAGTGCGGCGACCACGCCGATCGCGTGTCGTGGCGTGAGCGGGACCTCGCGGCGTGCATCCGATTCCGGTGCCGCGTCCGGGTCCGGCTCGGTCGAGCGCGTGTACACGTGCGTCGCGGTGACGTGCACGCCCTCGCGGTGGAAGCGCGCGAGCAGCTCGGTGCCCCAGGTGCGTACGGGCGACGTCGCATTGAACAGTTCCAGCAGCGACGGATCCGCCTCCGACGTGCGTGCCTGCACCGCGTCCTCGATGCGTGAGCCGAACAGCGTCGCGTTGAACTCGAAGGGACCGCGCGTGTGGCCGACGTCGAGCGAGACCGTCTGCGCACGCTCCGCGTCGAGCTCGCCCCAGCCGGTGATGCGGGCGAGGCCGATCGCTTCTGCCTCCTCGATCCACGGCGTCGGCGCGAAGAAGCCCGTGCCACCCGACGCGCGTATGCTCCAGTCCTCGGCCGGGCGAACGAGCGCGGAGAGGCGCGGGCTGAGGAAGGCGCCGTACTCGTTGTGGTGGTCGACGCGTGCGCTCGCGGAGAGCGTGAGCCAGCGCGCGGCGTCGAATTCGTCCTGCACGAACAGGCCCGGCACGGCGTAGGAGTAGTCGAAGCCGGCGACGTCGTCCGCGTCGTAGCGCTCGTACTGCAGCGCCGCGCCGAGCACCCAGGTGTGCGCGCCGCTCGTCGCCGACAGCGCCGTCTCGGCAAAGCCGGTCGCATGCCGGTCCCGCTCACGCGCCACGCCGAAGCGGTGCTCGTGCCGCTGCAGCGTGCCGGAGCCGCGCACGCTGAGCAGGCGCGATCCGCCGAGCAGCACGCGTGCGACGATGCCCGCGTCGGCGCGTCGCGTATCGAGTGCTTCTGCGTGGGTCGTGCCCGCGGGCGTGGTGCCGTCGTCGGTGGTGCCGCCCTCGCGCTCCTCGATCATGCCGCCCGCGGTCAGCAGCACGCTCGCGCCGCGCTCGTTGTTCCAGAACACGCGCGGCCGGATCACGCCCCGGCGGAACGACGGCAGGTCGGCCCAGCCGTCCTCGTCCACGTCCGCAGTGGACTGCCGGTGTCCGCTCGCCAGCAGCGTGTATCCCCACGAGTCTCCCAGCTCCTGGGAGGTCCACAGGATCGCGTCCGTTCCGCCCAGCGTGCTCTGGTTCAACAGCAGTTCGCGCTCGCGCTCTTCGTGCGGCCGGCGCGAGATCAGGTTCACGACGCCACCGAGCGCGGACGCGCCGTACAGCGCCGACGCCGCGCCCTTGATCACCTCGACCTGCGCCAGGTCCATGGGCGGGATCTGCAGCGGGCCGAGCGCGCTGGTCTGCCCGCCGAAGAGCGGCAGCCCGTCCGACAGGATCTGCGTGTAGCGGCCGCGCAGCCCCTGGATCCGCACGCTCGCACCCCCCAGCGACGGCGCCGTCGGCTGCACGCGCAGTCCGGCGGTCTCGTTCAGCAGCATCGCGATGTCGCCGGGCGTCATGAGGAGCTTCTCCTCGATCTCCTCGCGCCCCACGACCTCGACGCGGATCGGCTCGTCCTCGATGCGCCGCTCCGCGCGTGTGCTCGTCACCAGGATCGCCTCGTGCTCGATGACGGTGTCGGGCGGCGTCGCTTGCGCGTGCAGCATGCGCGGCGCGGCGAGCGCGGGGAGCGCAGCGCCGACGAGGAGGGCAAGGGCAGTGGGGTGGCGCAGAATCATCATTCGGTCGGTCCGTGCGATTGGTGCAGGCGGCGGCGGTGGCGGCCGCGGTCGCCGTGCCTTCTGGCGGCGGCAACGGCGGCCGCGGTGGCGGCCTGGACCTGGTGCGGGAGGCGGTGCCAGTGTCGACCGGCGTCGCCGCCACGGATATCGGCTGGAATGTAGCAGGCAACGTTGCTCGCGTCCCGTGCGCCGGCGACGTGTGCAACGTTGCCTTTGATAATCAGAGCCAATGTTGCTCGCATTGGATCGGCCCGCGACGCGTGCAACGTTGCCTTTGATTATCGAAGCCAATGTTGCTCGCGTTCGGGAAACGGCGGATGCGCGCAACGTTGCCTTTGAAGAACGAGGAGGAAAGGGCAGGAGCTGCGCTCGCAGCGCGTCGCAAGGCGACGTGCGGGCGGGCAGGGACCGGACAGACCGGACAGACCGGACAGACCGGACAGCGCAGACAGACCGTTCAGCGCGCGAACACGCCCGCGACCACCTCCGGCTCCGCCGCGTCACCCTCGACGCCGCGTGTCACGACGTCGATCCGGACCCCCAGGGACAGCGCGTACTCCGCCGCCTCTCCCGCAAGCTCGGATCCGGAATGTTCGTTTGCGCCCTCCAGGATCAGCGCGACGCGGCCGACGCCGGCATCCGCGACCGCGTCCAGCAGTGCGAGCACCGGTGGCAGCGCTGCCGGTGCACAGCCGACCACGCCCCAGCACCCCGCCATCGCCTGTCGCAGGCTTTCGAAATCATTCGAGTCCCCGCGGACGATCTCGACGTCCGGCGTTGCAGCGAACCGCGCGGGCGCTCCGTGATCGTGCGGCACCATCACGCGCACCGCGAAGCCGCCGTGACGCCGGAGCGCTTCGACGATGCGCACGCCGGCGTCACTGCACGCGCGGGTCACCAGCACGACAGGCCGAAGCTCGTTCATCGTTCGCCCTCCAGTGCCGGTGACCCGCCTGACTGCACTCAGTGGCCGTGCGCCGCGCCCTTGTGGCTCGCGCAGCTCACGTCGGGGTTGAACTGTGCGAAGGTGCCGCGCGGATTCTCGCGGTAGAGCCACACGTGCAGGTCATAGTGCGGAGCGAAGCGGTGCGCCTCGTCCAGCTCGGTCGCGGGGTCGTCCACCATCAGGTTGTAGGGCTGACCCATGAATGCGGGCGGCTCGGTGTTGCCCGCCGCCTTCCACGCCTCCAGGAAGACCAGGTTCTCGACGGCGACGAGCTCGAGCGAACCGTCGGCCTGCGGCTCGTAGATGAGCACGCCCGGCTGGAGGAAGTCGGTGTGCGTGCTGCTGCCGTCCACGCGCGGGTTGGGCGGCGCGGTGATGCCGAGCCGGCCGGGGTGGGCGAAATGGATGCCCATGGCGCCGTCGCTGGCCGGGCGGCCCATCATGTCGGCGGTCTCGCAGACGTCGAACGGGTCGCGCATGTAGCCGTCCGCGATCGCGACGTCGACGTCCTGGTACTTCATCGTCGCAGCGCGCACCTGCGCGAGCGCCGAGTCCATCGCAGCGCTGAGCGCCGGCGCATCGGGCGTCGCCTCCGGCGACGTCCTGCCGTCTGACTCCGCAGCGTCCGCCGTGGTGCACGCCGCCGCCAGTCCGAGCACACCCAGGGCGACCAGCCTCCGCGCCGTCCGACCACGCCGCACCTGCCGCATATCGCTTCGCATCGTTGTCCTCCATGCTGATGTTGGGTTCAGGAATGGGGTCGCGGCCCCATCTGCGTGGAAGGATGGCCGGAGGGCGATTACAGGCCGCTTACAGGCGGGAACGCATGGGCGGACGGATGACGGATTCCGGGGCAGGCGACAGCCCGGTCTCGAAGCACGAGGGGGGTCGCGCTCGCGCGAGCCGCGTGCCTCGTGTCCTCGTGTCTCGCCGCCCGGCAGCCCGGCAGCCCGGCGGGAGCGGCACGCCCCGCTCAGGCCGACTGCTGCAGCTCCCGGTACAGCGCCGCCGTGTCGCTGGACGGCTTCGTCCCGAGCTGCTCGCCCATCAGGCGCGCGACGTTCTCGTACAGCCGGATCGCTTCGACGCGCTGGCCCGCCATGGCATAGCAGGTCATGAGCGCACGGCAGGCGGGCTCGTCCAGAGGCTCGACCGCCAGCAGTGCACGGAACGCATCCGCCGCCTCGGCCGGCCTGCGCTCCTCCATGCGATGCGCACCGAGTGCGCGCAACCCGTCCCGGTAAAGGCGCTGCAGCTCGTCGCGCACCGGCAGGTGCCAGTCGCCGACCAGCTCACCGGCGAGGAAATCGCCACGATAGAGCTGCAGTGCTGCGGCCAGCGCATCGGCGTCGCTGCTGCGCTGTCGGAGGTATGCGTTCACACCGTCGCGGAACGTGCGGACGTCGAATGCGACGCGCAGCGCGGGATCGATGCGGTACCGGTCGCCGGCAATCGTGATCCAGTCGTGCTGCCCGAGCGCGCGACGCAGGCGGTGCAGCGTGACGTGGAACGCGTTCTTGACCTGCACTGCGGACGACTCGGGCCAGAACTCGAGTCCCACCTGCTCACGCGTGCAGCCATCGGCATGACAGAGCAGGAGCAGCAGCAGCTCGCGGGGTTTGCTCGACCCGAATGCGTCACCGGCCAGTGGCTCGCCGCGCACGCGCACCTCGAGCGGTCCGAGTGCGCGGACGTCGAGCTCGGGCGGTGACGTATCCGTCGCCGGTCGCGCGCGCTCATGGACCGCAGGGCCATAACCGGCCACGACGCGGTCCGGATCCATGGATTCTGGACGAGTCCCGTGTCCGCCGGCCGTGATCATGCGCACCGCATCCGCCGCCGGCATTGCCTCTCCCGCCGCGTACGCAGCAGCGAACGCCTGCTCACCCATTGCACCCACGGCAGCCTCGCGGAGCCGCGCGTGCTGCACCAGCTCGAGCGGCGTCGGCGCGATGCCGCTGCGCATGCGCAGCCGGTCGGTCACGCCGAGCAGGCGTGCGGCGCCTGGCGGATCGCCGCGGCGGTAGAACAGCAGCGACGCGGTGTCGAGGGCCTGCACGAGTCCCCAGCGCTCGTCGTGACGAAGGTGGCTCGTCGCACTCTCCTCCAGGCATGCGTGCGCCGCGTCCAGCTCGTCCTGCAGTACGAGCACGCGCGCGAGCGCGGCGAGCGGGTAGGCGATGGTCGGGTGCGAGCCCCACGCACGTGCGACATCGACAGCGGTCTGGTAGCAGGTGCGTGCGAATGCGACGTCGCCGCCGGCGAGTGCGACGGTGCCGCGCCAGTACCGGCCGAATGCGTAGAGCAGCGCGCGCGGGTAATCGTCGTGCGGAATGTCGGCGGGGCTGCCGAGCGCCGCTTCCGCCTCGTCGAACAGGCGGAACGCGCCGGCCGCATCGCCGCCCATGCCTGCGGCAATGCCGAAGCCGATCAGTGCAAACGCGCGATCTGTGCTGCGCTCGGTTTCGCGCAGCAGCTCGACCGCTGCGCCGAGCGGTGGCAGCACGGCGGCAGCATCGCCCGTCCAGAGTGCAGTGAAGCCGAGCGTTGTGAGCGCGCGGCCGCGGATGTGCGGCGGTGCGTCGGGCGCACGCTCGAGCGCGCGCTGGAGCATGCGACGCGGCTCGTCGAACTGGCCGTGTGCGAAGTCGTACCAGAGGAGTGCGGCGCCGAGCTGGAGCGCGAGGGTCGCGCGCGCGGCGTCGGCATCGCACCACGCCATTGCCGCGCGCAGGTTGCCGTGCTCCCGCTCGACGCGCGCCATCCATGGCATGCCGCGCGCGCCGCCGAGGATGTGCGGCTCCGCCAGCTCTGCGAACTCCACGAAGAACTCCGCGTGGCGCGTCCGCATCCGTTCCGTCTCACCGGATTGCTCCAGCTTCTGCCACGCATACTGCCGCACCGTTTCGAGCAATGTGAACCGCGCCTCGCCCTGCGCCTCACGCGCGGTGACGAGCGAGCGGTCGACCAGCGCCTCCAGCAGGTCGAGCACGTGCTCGGCAGGAACGGCATCGTCTCCGGCGACGCGTTCGGCAGCCTCGAGAGTGAAGCCACCGGTGAACACGGCAAGGCGCGCGAGCAGCCGACGCTCGTCGTCCGTGAGCAGTGCATGACTCCAGTCGATCAGCGCGCGCAGCGTGCGATGACGCGGCAGCCGCTGCGTCGACGTCGTCGACAGCACGCTCAGCATGGAATCCAGTCGTGCGGCAAGCTGCGGTGGTGGCAGCGTGCGCACGCGTGCTGCAGCCAGCTCGATCGCGAGCGGCAGGCCGTCGAGGCGCCTGCAGACGTGCAGGACCGCGGCGGTGTTCGACGCCGTGAGGGCGAAGCCGGGCTGCACGTCTGCGGCGCGCTGCACGAAGAGCTGCACCGCGGGAGATGCAGCCGCGTGCTCGTCGTCTTCGGGCAGCGCGAGCGGCGGGACGACCCACGCCTTCTCGCCAGTGATGCCGAGCGCCTGGCGACTGGTCGTGAGGATGCGTGTGCCCGGACAGGCGCGCAGCAGGGATTCGACCAGTGCCGCGGACGCATCGAGCACGTGCTCACAGTTGTCCAGCACCAGCAGCACGGCGCTGGCATCGAGCAGGTCGATGAGTGTGGCCTCCGGCGGGCGGCCGGGCTGCTCGCATGCGCCGAGCACACCCGCCACGTGCGGCGCGACGGCTGCCGGATCGTCGAGCGCGGCGAGGTCGATCCATGCGACGGCGCCCGCGTAGCGGCGTCGCATGGCAGTGCCGACGGCCGCAGCCAGCCGCGTCTTGCCGGTGCCGCCCGCACCGACCAGCGACACCAGGCGCGCCTCGCGGAACAGTGCGCACACGCGCGCGATGTCCGCCTCACGGCCGAGTACCGGCGTCAGGTAGTGAGGCAGCTCCGCCGTATCGGGAAACCCGACGACGCGGGCGCGGGGGGCGGGCGGCATTTCGTCCTTGCTCGGGAGAAGCGTCGAAGCGACGCACGCCAAGAGTGGTTCGACGGCACGAGTGGCGTCAAGGAGCGTGGGGCAGGGTCAGTGAGCCGCCCCGACGGGTCAGCGCTGGCGGGCGCCCTCGACCAGCTCGAGCAGCCGCCGGACTCGCGGCCGGACCTCGCCACCCGCACGCGTCACGAGGTACACCGTGTTCCAGCATCGTCGTCCCGACGCCGCGTACAGCACCTCCACCTCGCCACGCTCGCTCGCCGCGGCGGCCGAATCGCGCGGGACCACAGAGAGCCCCACCCCCGCGGCGACGAAGTCGATCACTTCCTCCAGCTCCGTGAAGCGGGCGCGGCTGCGTACGTGCTGCGGCTGCGCGCCGAAGCTCGCGTCGAACCAGCGGCCGAACACGTAATCGCACTCCTCGTACGTGACGAAGGAAAAGCGTGCGAGCGAATCGGCGGCCTCGAGGGGCGCGACACGCACCTCGGCGGCAACCGGGGGCGCCGCCACCAGCACGAGCTCCTCGTCGTAGGCGGGCAGGTACGTCAGCGCACTGGTGACCAGGCGCTTGTACACGAACGCTGCGTCGTAGCTGCCGGCCTCCAGTCGCTCGAGGATCGCATCCGCAGCGTCGTATTCCAGGATGAGCTCCAGCCCGCCGGTCGAGGACGCCTCCTGCCAGAGCGATCGCAGCGCGGGCATCAGGACGTACCGGCCGAAGCCGCTCGCGGAGCCGAGCCGCAGCGGCTCGAGATGCTCACCGGCACGACAGTCGGCGCGCACGCGCTCGAGCTGCGCGAACGTCGAGTCCGCGAAACGCAGCACGCGACGGCCTTCCGCTGTCAGGACCAGCGCGCGGCCTCCCCGCTCGAGCAGCCGCGCACCTAGCCTGTCCTCCAGCTTCCGCACCTGGTAGGACACCGCCGGCTGCGTGCAGCCGAGCCGCGCGGCGGCCGCGGTGAAGCTGCCTTCCGCACATACCGCCCGGAACGCCGCCAGGTATGGCAGCTCAGGAGCCGTCGGGTCGTGCAGGCCGCCTCCGTCAGTCATAAATATGCCTTATTGAGTTGATAAGACTCGGTCGTCTGCTTTATAGCTAAGCCGGTTCTGACCGATGCACCAGATCAGGAGGAAGAGGCAGATGGGTCGAGCATGGCCGGTCCTGGCGATGCTGCTGCTTGCCCCGGTCGGGCGGGCAGCAGCCCAGGGAGACGGAGGGATCCTGTACGCGTACCGCCCCCATGCGGGTGCGCGCGCGGAGTTCGACGCGGGTTACCGCGCCCACCTGGCGTGGCACCGGGAAAAGGCGGACTCGCTGCCCTGGTACGGATGGGACGTGATCGCGGGTCGGCGCATGGGCGAGTTCATCGACGGCACCTTCGGGATCGGTTTCGCGGCGCTGGACCGGCGCGTGGACCCGGCGGGTGATGCGGCGCACGCAGCGTCGTCGTTCGCCCCTCACGCGACCGCAACGGCGCGCTGGCTGGTGCGGCTGCGGCGGGAGCTGAGCACGGCGACGTCGCTCGAGGACCGTTCACCGTCGGCGCTGCTGCAGGTGGTCACGTACCACGTTTCACCGGGGCAGCGTGCCGCCTTCGAGGACGTGCTGAACGTGGTTCGCCGGTCGGCCGGGCTCGCGCCGTATGCCGTCTACGAGTGCGTGGTCGGCACGAGCGACGTCGCGTACATGGTCGCCGTCGAACGCAGCGGGTTCGGCTCGTTCGATGCCGCGGATCGCGATCCGACGCATGCGATTGATGGTGCTCTGGCAGGATCGGCGGTGCCGGTGGTGCAGGCCGAAAGCGAGCTGTGGCGGCTCCGTCGGGATCTCACGCTGCTGCCGGAGCGGGCAGGGCGCTGACGAGGGATCGTCAGGCCCTGCCGCGGCATAGTCCGAACTGTTCGCGGGCCGCCTAGTGGATCCGGATGTCGTCGTAGTAGCGCTGCTCGTGCGAGCCCGGCCCGTTCTCCCTGCCTTCGAAGAAGAACCGGACGGTCTGACCTGCCCAGGGGGCGATCGAAACACTGACCTCCTCCCAGGAAAGATCGGGCGCGCTGCCGCTCGTGCTGGTCCAGTCGATCAGCGTGTGTGTTGCACCGCCGGCATCGACCAGTCGGATGCGGTAGTCGCTGCCCGAGCCGTTGCGGTTGTGTGGCGACGTCAGGAACGACAGCATCGATGCGGATGCGGGAATCTCGATGTCGCGCTCGATCCAGGCGTTGGGCCGCCCGCCGCCGCCGGTGCCGTCCAGCTTGACGCACCCCTCCTCGCGATCGTCGCCGCACCATTCCTGCCACTCGGAGGTGCCCCAGCCCTCGTCCTCGTCGTAGCTCTCCTCGATCGTGCCCGGTTCCCACCCCTCCAGCTCGCTGTCGAAGGTGAAGAGGATCTCCTCGTCGTTGGGCGCAACCCACACTTCGACCGGCTCCGACGCGACGATGTCCGCGCCG
>DASTYK010000033.1 GCA_035764935.1 Longimicrobiales bacterium
TTGTTGACGAGTGACGCCGAGTGCACGCCCGGCACCGCCTCGATGGCGGGCAGCACCTCGTCGTAGAAGGACTGCACACCAGTGGCACCCTCGTAACGCTGTGGTGACGGCGAGAGTGTGAACGACACGACGCCGCCGGTCTGCAGACCGATATCGACGCGTTGCAGCTCGGCGAAGCTGCGCACGAGCAGTGCAGCGCCCGCGACGAGTACGAGCGCGAGTGCGTACTGACTCACGACGAGGGCGGAGCGCAGACGGTCGCGTGCGCCGACGTCGCCTCGGACGCTGCCGCCGAGCACACCGCCCGGCTCGCGTCGCGCCACCTGCCACGCCGGCGCGGCGCCGAAGAGCAGCCCGGCGACGACTGCCACCGTGCCGGTGAACGCGAGTGCAACACCGTCGAGCCGGATCTCGTCGGCGCGCGGCAGGTCGGCGGGCGCCGCAGCCATGAGCAGATCGAGGGTCCACGCGGCCACACCGATGCCCGCGAGCGCACCGACGAAGGCCAGCACCAGGCTTTCGGTCATCACCTGCCGCAGCAGGCGCAGGCGCCCGGCACCGAGCGCGACGCGCACGGCCATTTCCCGCCGGCGCGCCGTCGAGCGCGCGAGCAGCACGTTCGCGACGTTCGCGCATGCGATCAGCAGCACCACGCCCACGGCGCTGAGCAGCAGGATCAGAACGGCGCGGGTATCACCCACGACGCTGTCGCGGAGCGGCTCGATGTAGATGCCCATGCCGTCGTTCGCCTGCGGGTACTCCGCCTCGAGCTGCGCCGCGATCGCGCTCATCTCGCGCTGCGCATCCTCCACGCTCACGCCGTCGCGCAGCCGGCCGAGCACCGGCAGGAACAGCGCACCGCGCGCCTCGAGGAGTTCCTGTCGCGCAGGGTTCTGCTCCAGTGGCATGTAGAGCCGTGCATCGCCGATGCCTTCGGGAAGCACGCCCACGATCTCGTAGGTGGCGCCGTCCGTCTCGAGTGTGCTGCCGATCACCGGGCCGCCGCCGAACCGGCTCATCCACAGCTCATGGCTGAGCACTGTAACGGGCGCGGTGCCCGCCATGTGGTCTTCCGGTCTCAGCAGGCGCCCGTGCAGCGGTGCCACACCGAGCACACGGAAATAGTCCTCCGTCACCTCGGCACCAGTCACTTCCTCCGCGCCGGTGCGCCCGAGCAGCGTGACGCGACGTCCGGAAACGCCCGCGAGCGCATCGAATGTGCGCGAGCGCTCGCGCCAGTCGCGGAAGTTCGGGTACGACGTGATGTCGCGCTCGATGTCCTGGCGCGGATTGCTGAGCCACACCTGCATGAGCTGCTCCGGCGCAGCGTACGGCAGCGGGCGCAGCAGAATGCCGTAGACGATGCTGAAGACGGCGGTATTGATGCCGATGCCGAGGGCGAGTGTCAGGATCACGGCACCGCTCGTGAGGCGGTTGCGGGCGATCGTCCGGAAGGCATAGGCGACGTCGGCGCCGAGACTCATGGCATTCTCCTGGTTGGGAGTCGGAGCGGTGGCAGGCAGACCGCAGGCCAGCGCGGCGGCGAACGCGAAGCGTTCTGGTGACAACGACTTGCGCATCTCGCGCTCAGGCCGCCGTGCGCGCAACGGACCGGTTCCGGGACGAGCCGGACGCAGAATCGAGAATCGCTCGATGTCGCTTTCTACCCGACATTGACTGACGCTTGCGGGTGCAGTGATACTGCTGGCTGAAGGACGACGCCCCGAGCTGACAGGAGAACGCCATGTTACCCACGTCCCTGGTGGTGGCCATCGCCACAGTCGCCATGACGCTGATTCCTGCGCTGCTTCTGCTGTGGGCATGGCGTCGAGGATTGTTCCGCGACCTCGACGCACAGAGTCGCGTCATCTTCGATGAACGGGACTGGCGGGTCGAGCGACCGTGGGAGTCGGAGCAGGACCGGCTGGCGCGCGTGGTGGCGTTCGGACCTGCCGAGCCGGCGCGGCCCGGTGAGTGGGGTGGTGCCGAGCGCGGGGGTGCTGCATGAGCCGCCCGGAGCCGGAGCTCGGCACAGCAGCAGAGTACGGGCGACTGACCGGACGTGAAGTGGACGCGGTCGCCGCATCGCGTGGCCTGGTGCCCGACGACCTCGAGGTACGTCTGCGCGCGGATGCGTCGAGTCGCAATGCGGTGCTCGCACTGTTCGCCGTGGGCATCGGCTGGCTGCTCATCGGATCGATCTTCGGAGAGATCGCGAGCATCAAGCTGCACTCGCCCGAGTTCCTGACGAATCACGCGTGGCTCACGTTCGGACGGGTGCGCACGGCACACCTGCACGCGGTCAACTACGGATGGGCCACGGCCGCGCTCATCGGGATGTCGCTGTGGCTCATGCCGCGACTGGTGCATTCCGAGCTCAGAGACGGCCGGTATGCGATTCTCGGCGCGGTGCTGTTCACGATCGGCATTGCCATCGGCATTGTTGCCGTTCTGGCCGGCTACAGTGATGGCATGGAGTGGCTCGAAGCGCCGCGCTGGGTCGCAGGACCGTTCCTGGTGGTCGGTGGCGGGCTGATCGGATTCTCGCTGTTCCGGACGGTGCTGGCGCGGAAGTCGGAGCACCTGTACGTGAGTGTCTGGTACATTCTCGGTGCGTTCATCTGGTTCCCCATGCTGTACCTCGTCGGGAAGTGGCCGACCTACACGGGCGTCGAGAGCGCGGCTGCGAACTGGTTCTTTGCCCACAACGTGCTCGGCTTCTGGCTCACCGCGATGAGCCTGGGTGGCGCGTACTACTTCATCCCGAAGGTGCTCGGCCGGCCGGTCTACAGCTATCAGCTCTCCGTGGTCGGCTTCTGGTCGCTGGTCATGTTCTACTCGCTCAATGGCATGCACCATCTCGTGGGCGGTCCGCTGCCGACGTGGATGATCACGACGTCGATCGTGGCCAGCGTCTTCATGTTCATTCCGGTCGTGGCGACGGCGATCAACCTTCACATGACCGTTGTCGGCCGCTTCGGTGCGCTGCGTTACAGTCCGACGCTGCGCTTCGTGGTGATCGGCTCCCTGTCGTACACGGCGGTATCGCTGCAAGGGTCCTTCACCGCATTGCGTGAAGTGAACCGTGTCACGCACTTCACGCACTGGACGGTCGCGCACTCTCATGTCGGTGGCTACGCATTCGTCACCTTTCTCGCGTTCGGCGCGATCTACTACATCGTGCCGCGGCTCGTAGGCCGCGAATGGCCGAGCGAGCGTCTGATCCGCTGGCACTTCAACCTGGTGCTGGGGGGAATCGCGCTCTACGTCGTCGCGCTGTCGTGGGCCGGCGTTCTGCAGGGGCTGGCACTGCTCGATCCTGCGACGCCGTTCGCAGAATCGGTGCGGGTAACGCTGCCCGGCCTGTGGGGCCGCACACTGGCCGGCCTGATCCTGACCGCCGGTCACGTCGTATTCGCGTACCATTTCTGGCTCATGGTCCGCAAACCCGGGGTGGCCACTCGCACGCGGCCGCCGCTGCATGAGGTCAGGCCAGTGCTCTATACCGCCGAGGCGGAAGCGGGGCGCCGATGAGCAGGCATGGCGACTACATGGCCCGCGCCGCCCTCGTGGCGCTCGGCGCGTTCGCGATCATGGCGAGCGCCATCACGATCCTGGTCGTGATCCCGAAGATCATGCTGCGGGAAGTGAGGGCGATGCCGGAGCTGGCGCCGTACACGGACGAGCAGCTCCGTGGGCGGGAGGTGTACATCGCGAACGGCTGTCTGTACTGCCACTCGCAGCAGATTCGCGATCCCGCCTTCACGACGGACGTCGATCGCGGCTGGGGCAGCCGGCCCACGGTGCCCGAAGACTACGTCTATGACCGGCCGCATCTGCTGGGCACGATGCGCACGGGTCCGGACCTGATCAACGTCGGTCAGCGCCTCCCCAGCGAGGACTGGCACCTCATTCACCTCTACGACCCGCGCGCGGTCGTCGAATGGTCCACGATGCCGGCGTTCCCGTTCCTGTTCGAGGAGCGGAGGCCGGAGGATGTCGGCCCCGAGGACAGGGTCGTGCCGCTGACCGGACCGCGCGCGCCCGAGGGCGTCGTCATCGTCGCGAAACCCGAGGCGCTGGCCCTCACCGCATACCTGATCTCGCTCAACCGGCAGTACCCGGTGGCGGATTCGTTGCGCGCCCAGGACCAGATGCTCGGTGGTGACGGACACAGTGGTGCGGGAGGTTCGCATGACTGACGTGCAGGGGCCGCGGCGGGAGGATCCGGTGCCCGAGGCCGGCCACACCTATGATCTCCAGCCTGACGTCGAGCGCCTCCACCGGGCGATCTACCGGGAGCCGCGAGACCCGATCGAGGGGCGGGAGCGCGTACCGTGGTTCTTCACTGCAGCAGTCGCACTGGCCCTCTTCTGGGGTGGCTGGTACCTCGGTCGTCACGGCGGCGAGTTCGGACTGGCCACGCATATTGCACTGAGCGGCCGCGACGTCGGAACCGCCGCGAGCGTCAGCGCACAGACGACGGCTGCGGTAGCCGATCCGGTCGCTGCCGGTGAGCGCGTTTACTCCAACAACTGTACGAGTTGTCATCAGGCGTCGGCGCAGGGGATACCGGGCGCGTTCCCGCCCCTCGTCGCATCCGAGTGGGTGACTGGCTCTCCGCAAACCCTGACGCGTATCCTCCTGCACGGACTGCAGGGTCCGATCGAAGTGGCAGGCCAGGCCTACAATGGAGCAATGCCTGCGTGGAAGGATCTGCTCAAGGACGAGGAGATCGCTGCCGTCGCGACGTATCTGCGCCAGCTCGGCTCCAACGCGGCACCGCCTGTCACGGTCGAGGAAGTGTCGGCGCTGCGAGCAAGCCATGCCGACCGCACCGCGATGTGGACTGCCGATGAGCTGATGCAGGCAGAAGCGGGTGCCGCGGCGGAGGGCGATTCAACGCAAGCCACGCGCGGAGGTGCGCAATGACGACACCGGCAGACCCGCACGACGTGGGCGGCGAGGGCCGGGCGGCGACGCATGGCCAGGCGCAGGCAGCCGCGGCGGCCAGTGGTCAGCGGTTGCGCGAACCGCTCACCGTGACCGCTCTGTTCGACGACCGGGTGGCCGTGACCGGCGCAGTGGATGCCCTGTACTCTGCCGGCACCCCGCGCGACCTCGTCGAAGTGGTCGTGTCCCGCGCTGCGGCCGAAACGCATTACGCGGACGCTGCCTCAGGAGTCCGTCGGCCGGGGCGCGAGACGTTCCGCTACGCGGGGATCGGCGGCCTCGTCGGCTTCATCGTCGGCGTCGCCATCGGCCTGATCACGGTGGCCATGCCCGGAATCGAGGATCCCGGTGGTATGGCGCTGGTCCAGGTGTTCGGCCCCAACATGGCCACGGTCGTGGGCGCTGCGCTCGGTGCGGTCATCGGATTCTTCCGGCGCCAGCGTCCGAACCCTCGTCACGCGCGCGCTGCGGAGGAGAGCGGTTCGATCGTGCTCGCCGTGGCGACACGAAGTCATGAAGAGGCGCGGGTGCTGGGAGAGATCATGGCGGCGAACGGAGGAAGAAGCGTTCACGTGCAGGACGCGTAACGCCGTCAGACGACCGCCAGCTCAGTCGCGCGGCTGCGGCGACGCACAACCGTCCGAGGGCCGGTGCAGTGCTGGGCCTGCCTACGGCGCCAGCTCCGGCAGTCGATCGCGATAGCGGCGTGACAGCATGAGCTCACGGCCGTCGTGCAGGATGATGCGCCAGTCGCCGTGTGACCACGGCTGCAGCTCCCGGATCGCTTCCAGGTTGACGATGTGCGAGCGGTGCACGCGCACGAACCGGTCGGCGTCGAGCCGCTCCTCGAGTGAGGCCAGCGTGCCGCGCACGAGGTAGCTCTCGGCGCCGACGTGCAGGCGCACGTAGTTCTCTTCCGCCTGGATCCATGTCACGTCATCGAGCCGCACCAGTCGCGCGGCGCCCGTCGCCGTTCGGACCAGCAGGCGTATGAGCGGGCGCCGTGTAGCCTGCGCCTGGCGCACCGCCTGTCGGATGCGATCACTGCGCTCCGCACCGCCGGCAGCACGCACCCGCTGGCGAACCCGCTCCAGTGCCTGCCGGAGCCGGGCCGCCTCGAACGGCTTCAGCAGGTAATCGACGGCGTGCACCTCGAAGGCGCGCACGGCGTACTCGTCGAACGCCGTCGCAAACACGATCTCCGGCAGTACCTCGCCCGCGAGTGCGTCAACGACCTGGAAGCCGTCCAGCCCCGGCATCTGCACATCCAGGAATGCGACGTCCGGGCGCAGCTCCGCGATGCACTCGACCGCCTCCGCTCCCGATGACGCCTCGCCGACGAGCTCCACGTCCGGCTCCGCATCGAGCAGGCGCCGCATCTTGGCCAGCGCGGGCGGCTCGTCGTCGGCGATGACTACGCGTATGACGTCCACTGCGTCTCCCGTTCTACCGTGGGGGCGGCCTGCTCGCGGAAGGGCATGCGCACCTCCGCTACGGTTCCGCCCTGGTCACCGGGCAGCAGCCGGAGCCGTGCGTCCGTGCCGTACAGCGCGTTGAGCCGCGCCGTCGTGTTGCCCAGGCCGACACCGGTGCCGGCATCGCTGGACCTGATCGGTCCGGGTCCGTTGTCGCACACACGAAGCACGAGCTCGTTGCCGTCGCGCAGCACCTGCACCGTGATCCGGGCCTGCGCAGGCGGTTCGGGCATGCCATGCGTCGCCGCGTTTTCCACGAGCGGCTGGAGCAGCAGCGCGGGTACGAGCGCGTGCTCCGTTCCCGGCTGCACGTCGATGTCTGCACTGAGGCGCGGGCCCATGCGCGCCTGCATCAGCTCGAGATACATGCGCGTGGCTCCCAGCTCCGCGTCCAGTGCGACCTGCGCTGCCGACGACGCGCCCAGGCTCCAGCGCAGCAGGTCGGACAGCAGCCGGATCATGCGGTCGGCGCGCTCCACGTCGTCGTACATCACCGACGAGATCGCGTTCAGCGCATTGAACAGGAAGTGCGGGCGAAGCTGCGCGTGCAGCGCGTTGAGCTCCGCACGCGCGAGCGATGCTTCTACACGGCTCAGCCGCAGCTCCCCGGCACGCGCGGCCTCGTGTCGATCGAACAGCGTGGTCATCACCAGGATCAGGCCGAAGATGATCGCCTGCTTCGGCAGCTCCATGAAGTACCGCAGCGGCATCGCACCGTAGTCGTACGCCCCGAGCCCGAGCAGCGGCGAAAGCAGTGACCGCGAGCCCCACATCCACGTGGTCGAAAGCACGGCGAACGCGAGCATCCCGGCCAGATGAAGCGGCAGCCACCGCCACCAGCGCGGCCCGCGCAGCGGCCAGCGCCGTGCGGCACCAATGACCAGCGGCGCCAGCAGCACAGCGCCGAGCGCACCCGTAATCTCCTCCAGCAACGGATACGCGAACGGGCGGGTGCCGCCGGACAGCACGATATCCAGGTGCTTGTAGGTCGCGGACAGCAGCGCGAACACGGCCGCGCCCGCCGCGAGCCAGGCGGCATTCGCTCGCCACGACATCGCCGGAAACGGCTTCAGCATCGCAGCACCTTCCACCGGGATCGCGTCGTCTGCCACCTCAGTCCGCGCCTGCAAAGGACGGGGTCGCGACACGGGCGGGTTCGGCCGCTGGCGCGCTCACGTGCGCGCCTGCACTGGCCGTCCGCATCGCCGGCTTCATCCCGAACAGAAAGCGTGTGAGCGCGTACGGCCGCACGAACAGCTCGTAGATCGTCAGCGTGAGCGCGAGCGACAGCGTGCTGGTGAACAGGAACTTGGCCAGGATGCTCTCCGCCGTCTGCACCACGTAGAAGCCGATCACCAGGATGACCGTCTGATGAAGGATGTAGAAGGGGTAACTTGCCTCGTTCGCGTAGTCCAGCAGGCGGTTCCGGAACGAGAGATAGCGACGTCCGTAGCCCATGATCGCGAGCACCCAGAACCACGCACTGAGCGCGCCGAAGCCGATGAACGTCACGCCGGGGACGTCGTACTGCCACGCGGGATCCAGATCGTTCCACCGCATGTAATTGATGACGAGCGTCGACAGCACGGCGAGCCGGAGTGATGTCCGACGCAGCGCCTCGATGCTGCGCCAGCCGCCCTCCATGCGGCAGAGCACGAAACCGTACACGAACAGCAGGAAGTAGAACAGGAAGCGCGCCCAGTCATCGATCAGGTTCTGTGGCCCGGGAAAGCGGATGGTGAGCGCACCCAGCACCACTGCCAGCGGAAGGCCGGCGAGGTAGATGCCGGGGCCGGAGCAGAAGCGCTCCAGCCGCTGCCGGGCCCGACGCGAACCGTCTCCTCGCCACCACAGGAAGAACGGCAGTGCCGCCAGCGAGTAGAGCAGCAGGTACGCCACGAACCAGAGATGATGCCAGCTCGTGTTTCCAGCGGGGTACGGCTCCAACCGCAGGACCGTGGGCCAGAACGAAAGGAAGGAGCCGGCGTACTCGCCGCGCCACACCCGCTCCAGGTAGATCTGCGGCGCCACGATCACCAGAATGCCGAACACCACGGGCACCAGGAGACGCCTCAGGCGCTCCAGCAGGTACTGACGCGCCGTGCGCCGACCGAGCGCGTACCCCGTGCCCACACCGGCCACCAGGAACAGCACCGCCATGCGGAAGCGCGACAGGAAGTAGTTGAACTCCAGCAGGAGATTGCTGCGCTCGGCGTTCTGGACATGCCACTCCCACTCCGCCGTGAACAGCATGGCCGTGTGGAAGAAGAGGAGCAGAAAGATCGCGAGCACCCGCAGCCAGTCCAGGTCGTGGCGGCGCTCGGCTCTGGTCGCGGTCACGCTCGCCCTGTCGTCATGGTCGTGCCCGCGCGGGGCCGTGGTCGGGGTCATGATCAGCCTCTGGTCACACGTTCGCTCCCGCCCTCGGGACGGCGGTCCTCGCACCAAGCTCTGCGCGTGGCAGGCTGCGGCGAAGCAGCGCGTGACAGCCGGCGAATGCGGGTGGCGTGCGGGACGGGGCCGGGATGAACGGGCGCGCAAAGGCGCCTCGGCGCGCGAGCACCGAGGCGAAGTCAGCGGCGTTCGTCAGCAGCGTCCGGTTGCGGTGTTCGTCCGCCCGCCGGCCTCTGCAACGATCGGCCGATCAGCGGCCGCCCTCACCCCTCCCGCGCTCCAGCGCCGCGCGGTCCCATCCTCCCAGCTCTGCCGCAGCCTCGTAGGTGCTCTGCAGGAACGCGTACAGCTCGGCGTCCGGATCCGCGGTCGTGCGCACCGCTTCGTACGGGAGGATCCACTCGTGCATGCCGGCATCCCAGTGGCCGGCGGCCGGGCGGACCGGGGCGGCTTCGCAGCCGGGCGGCTCCGGGTAGGCGTACGCGTAGTACGCCGGCTCCGCGATGGTGCCGCCGATGGTGCCGGGCCACCAGCCCGCGCTGATGCACTCGTGGGAGTACGACTCGCGGGTCACGTGGTCGGCGAGGTTGGGCACACCGCCCGGATGGCGCGGCGCGCGTCGGCCGGAAAAGCGCGTGCACGCGAGGTCGAAGCTGCCCCACCAGAAGTGGACCGGGCTGCACTTGCCGAGGAACTCCCCGCGGAAGCGCTGCAGCACACGCGTCGACTGGAGCAGTACGCGCCAGCAGCGATTCGCCGCGTCCGGGTCGTATGCATCGTGTACGTCGTCGGCGTCGAAGCGGATCGCGCCTTCGATCTCGACGGGCATCGGCCACAGGCGCACGTCGACGCCGAGCGAGCGCAGCATCGCGAGGTACTGGTGGTAGAACTCGCGAACGGGGACCGGGGCGAGTGGCATGTCGGCGGCCTCGCCCGTGCTGGTGCGTGCGTGCAGCCGGTGTGCGATGAAGTCGAGCTCGAGGTCGATCGCGCGGTGGTCGTACGGCATGGCCGATGTCGACAGTCCGCGCGGCGTCACGTACAGCGTCGTGTGCCAGTAGTGGTTGACCGGCGCCGCCAGTGCGAGCCGCGTCTTGCCCAGCATCTGTGTCCAGCGATGGACGCTCGCGTACGTCGCCTGCCAGTCGCGCAGCGGGAGCGCGGGCCACGACTCGTGCGCGCTGCCGGCGCTCACGGCCGCCCTGCGCGGAGTGCGCCATCGATGACGCCACGCACTTCACCCGGCCTGCTGCCCTTCGTCGTCATGCTGCCTCCGTTGTGTGATCGCCGCGTCGCGGGCGACGCAGGTGGGCCGGCGCGACGAGCCGCTCGACACCGGCGAGGACGCCGTCGACTACCAGCGCGAGTGCCGCTGCGGGCAGCGCGCCCGACAGCACCATGCGCGTGTCGGCAAGGGCCAGGCCCGCGACGATCGGTTCGCCCAGGCCGCCCGCCCCGATGAACGCCGCGAGCGTGGCCGCGCCGACGGTGAGCACGGCGGCGGTGCGCACGCCGGACATGATGACGGGTGCGGCGAGCGGCAGGCGCACGAAGAGCAGGCGCTGCGCGGGCGTCGTGCCCAGCGCCTCGGCCGCTTCCACGGCGTCGCGGTCCGCCTCGCGGACACCGGTGTAGGTCGCGCGCGCGATCGGGTAGAGCGCGTACAGCCAGAGTGCGACGATGGCGGGCAGCACGCCGACACCGAGCAGCGGCAGCATGAATGCGAGGATGGCGATGCTCGGAATCGTCTCGATCACGCCCAGTGTGCCGAGCGTCACGCCTGCCATGCGCGGAAGCCGTTCCAGCGCGACGCCGAGCGGCACGGCGACGAGCACGGCCGCGCCGAGCGCGAGCGTCACCAGCCAGAGGTGTCGCGCGAGCAGCGGCGCCAGCGTGCCGCGACGCCCCCACAGGTACTGCAGCAGGCCGGCGCGTCCTTCCGTCGACTCTGCGGAAACCCGGGTACCGGGCGCCGTGGCCGTCGTCGTCAGTCCCAGTGCGTCCAGCGCGGCACCGGCGACGACGCGGACGTCGACGCCGTCCACCTCGACCTGCTTGTTGAGTGCGCGCATGGTCGCCACGTCGAGGCGTCCGCTGAGCTGACCGAGGACGGCGACGGCGTCCGGCCGCACCTGCCAGAGCCGCTCGCTCACCAGCGCGGCCGCCTCGTAGGGCGGGAAGAAGCCGCGGTCGTCCTCCAGCGTGACCAGGTCGTAGCGCAGCAGCAGGCCATCGGTGGAGTAGCCATCGATCACGTCCACCGATCCGGCGGCGAGCGCCTGGTACTTGATTGCCGGGGCGAGTGGGCGCACCTCGCGCGGCTGCACGCCGTAGACGCGTTGCAGGCCCGCCAGTCCATCGGCGCGGCCGATGAAGTCGGCCGTGAAGCCCGCGACGAGCTGCGGGCTGGCCCGCCCGAGATCGCTGAGCGTGCGCAGCCCGTAGCGCGCGGCGACATCGCGGCGCACCGCGATCGCGTACGTGTTCTGGAAACCGAGCGGCGCCAGCCAGTGCACGCCGTAGCGCTCGACGAACTCGCGCGCGACGCGGCCGTAGACGGCGCCGGGATCGGCACGCAGCGCTTCGGTGAGCGAATCGCCGAGCACGACGAGCAGCCCCGTGCCCGTGTACTCCGGGTAGACGTCGATCGCTCCGGTACGCAGCGCGCCGAACGCGATCTCGGTGCCGCCGAGCCCCGGCCGCCGCACCACCGCGATGTCATTCGCCTCCAGGAGCTGCGCGAACATCTCCGCCAGCAGGTACGACTCGCCGAACGGCTTGGACGCGACCACGACGGGCGTTTCCGGCGCGGCTGCGGCGGGCCTGTCCTGCGCCGTCGCCTGCGCCTGCGCCCCTGTCGCGCACGGCACGGTAGCGCCGAGCACCATCGAGACCAGCAGCGCGTCATGCACGCTCATGATGCCACCGGGCGCAGCAGTGCGCGCTCGAAGAGTGCGGCGACGTAGGCAGTCCCCGGCGCGTCGCGCAGCTCCGCGAAGGTGCCGAGCTGCTCGATGCGGCCGTTCCGCATGACGGCGACAGTGTCGGCGATCAGTCCGGCCTCGGCGAGGTCGTGCGTCACGAACAGCGTCGTCGCCTGGAGCCGGCGGCGCAGCGCGGCAAATGCCGATTGCACGTCCGCGCGCGTGATCGCGTCCAGTGCGCCGAACGGCTCGTCCATGAGCAGGATCGCAGGCTGCGCGGCCAGGGCCCGCGCGATCGCTGCACGCTGTCGCTGTCCGCCCGAGAGTTCGTGCGGAAAGCGGTCGCCGTACTCGGTCACGGGCAGGCCCACCAGCTCGAGCGCCGCGGCAGCAGCGCCCGCGGCATCGGCGCGTCCGAGCAGCGTCGGCACGAGTGCCACGTTGCGCAGCACGTTCCAGTGGGGCAGCAGACCACCGGTCTGCGGCACGTACCCGATGCGGCGGCGCAGGGTCACCACGGGGAAGGCGCTCACCGCCGTGTCGTCGACCAGCACTGCGCCCGTGCGCGGCTCCACCATGCGGTTGAAGCAGCGGAGCAGCGTCGTCTTGCCCGAGCCGCTCTCGCCGACGATGGCCGTGCATTGCCCGGGCTCGATCCGCAGGCTCACACCGTCGAGTGCGAGGACGTCGCCGAACTGCGCAACCACGTCGCGCGCTTCGAGCGACACGGGCCCGTCGAGCGGTGGAGCG
>DASTYK010000034.1 GCA_035764935.1 Longimicrobiales bacterium
CGAACACGCTGCGCGTGATCTTCGCCGTCGTCCTCGTGCTGCTCGGCATCCACTACCTGCGCGGCTACCGGCGCGCGGTGCGCGCGCGCGCGGCGCTGCCATGACCGCGCTCACGCTGGCCCGGCTGGTCATCGGCATCGCGCTGCTGGTGCTGGGCGCGGAGCTGCTCGTGCGGGGCGCCAGCCGGCTCGCGCGCATGCTCGGCATCACGCCGCTCATCATCGGCCTCACCGTCGTCGCGTTCGGCACGAGCGCGCCCGAGCTCGCGGTGTCGATGAGCGCCGCCTTCTCCGGCCAGGCCGACATTACGATGGGCAACGTGGTCGGCAGCAACATCTTCAACATCCTCTTCGTGCTCGGCATCACCAGCGTGCTGTCTCCGGAGACGCTGCGGGTCGCGACGTCCGCGCTCACCTTCGACCTGCCGTTCATGATCGCAGTCGCGGTGGCGTGCCTGCCTATCTTCTTCACTGGCTACACGATTGACCGCTGGGAAGGCTTCGTGTTCCTGCTCTTCTACGTCGCCTACACCGTGTACCTGGTGCTCCACGGCATCGCCCACGATGCCGCGCCCGTGCTCGGCCACGTGATGCTGCTCTACGTCGTGCCCCTCACCACCCTGACGCTGGTTCTCGTCGCATGGCGCGAGTGGTACAGCCACCGTGCCGGCAGCAGACGCGTCCCATTCGACCGGTAACGATCCGTTAGAGTTTTCCACGGCTGAAACAAAAGTTCTGTTCGTGAGGTACCTCGTGCGGCACTGCAGGGAGCAGGGCGTGCGCGCGACGCCACGTTCCCGCACGGTGCAGGGGCCGGCATTCCGCGATTTGTCGCGATTGCCGTAAGTCGCAGGAAACGCGTGACTAACGCCATTCGAACAGCATGGCGGAAATCCGCGGGCGGTTTATCTTGGTCGCGCTTTGCGTACTGCGACGCGAGTGCAGCCGTGGCATCGGATCGGAAGTTGCCACGGGGCCGGCGTCACGCGAAGCGAAGGGCAGTCGGTTGTGGGGATGTGCAGCTGTGCGCACGCACCGCTGCACGGGAAAACAGCGAACGAGGTAACAATGCGTAAGCTCTTTGCGGTGGCGGCAGTCGCTGCCACGCTGGTCGCTGCGGATGACGCCGCGGCGCAGTCGTTCCAGTTCGGCCCGGTCGCGGGCGTGAGCATCGCGAACGTCTCGGGCGATGACGCGGGTGACACGGATTCCCGCACCGGCTTCTTCGGCGGTGCGCAGGTGGTCTGGCAGGCGCCGGGCTCCCTTTTCGGCTTCGAGACGGGTGCCGTGTACGTGCAGAAGGGCGCCAAGTTCTCGGACACGGACGGCGAAGGCACGATCGAGCTCGACTACATCACGGTCCCGCTGCTGCTTCGTGTCGCCCCCCCGATGGGCGCATCGTCGTTCACGCCGGTCTTCGGACTCGGTGGCGAGGCAGGCTTCGAGGTCGGCTGCTCGGCATCGGGTGAGGCCGAGGGTGTGGAAATCGACGTCGATTGTGAAGAATTCGGTCTGGAGACGAAGTCGTTCGATTTCGGACTGGCAGCATCGGTCGGTGTGGACTTCCCGATCGGTCGCATGACCCTGGCGCCGTTTGCGAAGTACACGCTCGGCCTGACGAGCATCGATGACTCGGAGTCCGAGGACGACGTCAAGAACAGCGGCTTCCTCGTTGGCGCTGCGCTGCGGTTCTGATCGCAGGCAGCATACACGTCACGGCGCGGGGCAGGGTGTCCCGCGCCGTGTCACTATCACAGAGAGAAAGACATGAAGGCAGTCAAGGTGATCGCGCTGGCCGCGGCCGGCGTTCTCGTTTCGGCAGGCTCGGCATCGGCGCAGGCGTACTTCGGCGCTCCGATCGGTGATGCGGGCTTCGCGGTCCGTGCGGAAGTCGGCCTGCCGGACGGCAGCAAGACGTATGACCTGGTTCTCGATGCCAACCTCATGGGCCCGATCTCGTTCCAGCTCTTCGGCGGCCTGTGGGACATCGATGACGTGGAGGACAACGGCGGTCGCTTCGGCGGCAAGCTCGGTTACGAGCTGCCGGTGACGGGCTTCTCCGTCGGCCCGTTCGTCGGTGCGGAGTACACGACGTTCAGCGCGGGCGAGGGTGATGAGGAAGTCTCGACGTCCCTGCTGACGATCCCCGTCGGCATCGGCATCGGCACCACGCTGGCTGTTGGCCCCACGGCTGACGTCGCGCTGTTCGCACAGCCTGCCTACTACTACATGAAGGCTGACGTCGAGATGCTGGGTGCCGAGTTCGACGAGTCGACGAACGAGTTCGGCGCAGAGGCGGGTGCGCGCCTGGGCTTCGGCCGCTTCCTGGTCGGCGGCTCGGTCGAGTTCACGACTGTCGAGGATTCGGACGCGGTGTTCTCGCTGACGGCGGGCGTGCGCTTCTAGTCCGGCGCCGTTCAGTCAGTTGCAGTCTGGCGGCGTGCGGCTTCGGCCGCACGCCGTACTGCTTCCAGCCCCCGCAGCTCGTTGTCCGGCCGCAGCCGCAGCAGCCGGTCCGTGAAGTTGGTGAACATCCCGTCCACGCGTGCCTCGGTCATCCGCCGCATGTCCGCTTCCTCGTCTACCGTATAGGGGTGCACGTGCAGCCCGTGGCGATGCGCGGCTCCCACCACCAGCCGGTCCACGTCCGTGAACGCAGGACCGACTCCGACCGCGTACTCGGCAACGCGCGGCAGCATCTCCTCGAGTGCGCCGCTCTCCGTCCCTTCCGGAATGAGCTGAACGAGCGGCAGCGCAGGGTCGCGCCGATGAATCAGCCGCAGGCTGCGTTCACTGAACGACTGGATGACGACGCGCCACTCCGCGCGTGCAGCGTCGCGCAGGTCGAACCTGTCGAGCAGGTCGAGCAGTGCCGCCTCCATGCCGGGTGCGGACTCGGGGGTCTTCGTCTCGATGTAGAAGGCGGCTCGATCACGGTAGCGCGCGAGCACCTGCTCCAGCGTCGGGATCCGCTGGCCGGTGTAATCGGTGCGCGCCCGTGAAGGGAACGTGTCGTTGAACCAGGTGCCGACGTCGCACGGCTCCAGCTCATGCCAGGAGTGGTCGATGACGCGGCCGCTGCAGCCCTGCGCGGTGCGGTCGAGGGTGTCGTCGTGCATGCAGACGAGCACGCCGTCGCGGGTCATCTGCAGGTCCTGCTCGAGGAAGTCGCAGCCGAGCTGGAGCGCGAGGTCGTAGGCGGCGAGCGTGTGCTCGGGCGCGTGGCCGGAAGCACCGCGGTGGGCGATGACGAGCATGCGGCCAAGCTATGCATGCTGCCGGGGCAGGGACAGTACGGCAGACGGCGGTTGACGCGCCGCAACGCCGCTGCACACGTGCAGGCGCCGCGTCCTCCACCACACTTCTCAGCTGGCGGCTGACGGCCCGAGCCCCCTGGCCGTCAGTCGCCGTGTGCCTCGACCGGCTCGCGTACCGGCTCGGCGCGTGGCTCGCCGCGACCGCCCGTCAGGAACGTCATGGCCCGTTCGGCTGCGCCGTTCAGGATCACGTAGGCGCCGGGCACCACGAACAGCGTGAGCAGCGTCGAGACCATCATGCCGCCGACCACGGAGATCGCGAGCGGCTGCATCATCTCCGATCCCTGGCCGATTCCGAGGGCGAGCGGGAACATGCCGATGACCGTGGTGAGGGTGGTCATGAGGATCGGGCGCAGGCGTACTGCGCCCGCGTCGATCACCGCCTGCTCGCGGGTGAGGCCCCTTTCGACCCGCGCATTCTCGGTGTACTCCACCAGCAGAATCGCGTTGTTCACCACGATCCCGGCCAGCAGGATGACGCCGAGCAGCACAGGCGCGCTCATGGGCAGCTGCGTGACCCAGAGTGCAACGCCGACGCCGATCAGCGACAGCGGGATCGCCAGCAGGATCACGAGCGGGTTGATGAAGCTCTCGTACTGCACCGCCATGACGACGAAGACGAGGAAGATTGCGAGCCCGACAACGATCGCCAGCTGGCGGTTGTTCTCCGCAATCGCCTCCTCCTCGCCGCCGAAGACGATCGAGTAGCCTTCGGGCACGTCCAGTGTCGCGATGCGCGCGCGGATCGAGTCGTTCACCGCGCTGATGGATGCGACCTCATTGATCACGTCGCCGGTCACGCGGAAGATCCGGTTCTGGTTCTCCCGGTTGATCGTGGTCGGGCCGAGCGACGAGCGCACGGTCGCGACGTCGCGCACGTAGATCGGTGCGCCGCGTGCGCCGCCGGGGAACAGCGCGATGGAGTTGATGTCCTCCGGGCTGGTGAAGCGCTCGCGCGGGAACATCACGCGCAGGTCGTACTCCTGGTTGCCGCTCGTGAAGCGGGTGGCGACCGTGCCGTCCAGGGCGGTGCGCAGCGTCTGCCCGACGGTTGCGACGTTCAGGCCGAGGTACGATGCGCGCTCACGGTCCAGCTCGATGGTGAGCTGCGGGCTCGCCTCGTCGGCGGACGCCTCCATGTTCTCGAGCCCCGGGATCCCGCGGGACAGCAGGGCGATCTCCTCGCCCAGCCGCTGCAGTGTGCCGAGCTCGTCGCCCTGGATGATGATGGCGACGTCGGAGCCCGACGTGTTCGTGCGCAGTCCGCGGATCCGCGGGGGGCGCACGAAGACGCGCGCACCGGGGAAGCCGCGTTCATCGATCCGCGCCTGGAGCATCTGCACCCATTCCTGCGCGCTCATGTCGCGCTGGTCAGAGCCCGCGAGCACGATGTCGATGCTGCCGCGGCCGGCGTTCTCGCTCGTCGAGCCGCCGAACAGGAAGCCGCCGGCGACCGCGAAGACGCTCTCCACGTGCGGCATCCCGTTGATCATCTCCTCGACTTCGAGCGCGATGCGGTTCGTCTCCTCCGCGGATGCGCCGGGTGAGAGCCGGACGAACACGCCGACGTTGCCGTCGTCGACCTGCGGCAGGAACTCGTTGCCGAGGTTGCGCGTCAGCAGGAACGCACCGGCCAGCCCTGCGACGGCGGCCCCGAGCACGTACCAGCGTTTCGCGAGCACCCGCGGCCCGACCTTGCGGTACCATGTCCGCGCGCGGGAGATGCCGTTGTCGAAGGCGACGAGCGGCTTCCACTCGTCGGCGCCGCTCTGGAAACGCACCTTGGCAAGCTGCGCCGCGAGCATCGGGACCAGCGTGAGCGCGACCGTCAGCGACGCAAAGATCGCGAACGAGATGGTCAGGATCAGCTCGCGGAAGATCAGTGCAGCCAGTCCGCTGATCAGCAGGAACGGGACGACCGCGGCAAGGTTCGTCGCGGTGGATGCAATGACGGCGCTGCGCACCTCGTTGGCGCCGACGTGTGCGGCCTCCTCGGGATCCTCGATGCCCTCCTCCCGGCGCCGGAAGATGTTCTCGAGCATCACGATCGAGTTGTCGATCAGCAGGCCGACACCGAGGGCGAGACCGCCCAGCGAGATGATGTTGAGCGTCAGGTTGCTCAGGCCCATCATCACGAACGTCGCCAGCATGGCGAGCGGGATTGCCGTACCGATGATGAACGTCTTGCGCAGTGAGCCCAGGAACAGGAACACGACGATCATCGCCAGCACTGCACCCGTCAGTGCGGCATCCCGGACCGAGCTGACCGACGACTTGATGAACGAGGACTGGTCCTGGATGACCTGGTAGCGGATGTCGGCGGGGATGAAATGATCCCGCTGCAGCCGCTGCAGCGTCGCATCGACCTCCTCGGCAACGGAGACCGTATTCGCGTTCGGCTGCTTGCGCACGGACAGCTTCACGGCGGGCGTGCCGTCGAGGCGCGCCCACATGCGCTGCTCGACGTGCGTGTCGCGCACGTCCGCGACTTCCGTGAGCGGGATGCGCCCGCCGCCCGGCACGGTGAGCAGCACGTTCTGCACGTCGGCGATCGTGCGGAACTTGCCCGCGGTCTTGCCCACGACCTCGCGTGTCGGTGAGGCCACGCGGCCAGCGGCCACGTCCTGGTTCTCGGAGCGCAGCGCTTCGATCACCTGCGAGACGGTCAGGCCATAGGAGCGCAGCCGCTCCTGGTCCAGGACCACCTGGATCTCGCGGATCAGGCCGCCGGCAATATCGACCGACGCGACGCCCTCGATGGTGAGGAGCTGCGGGCGCAGCCGGTACTCGGCCCAGTCGCGCAGCGAGACCAGGTCGCGCGTCGGAGAAGAGAATGCGACCTCGTAGATCGGTGACTGCGACGGGTCGAACTTGAAGATCGTGGGCGGGTCCGCTTCCTCGGGCAGCCGGCCGCGCGCACGCTCCAGGTTCTTGGCGGCATCCTGCAGCGCGAAGTCGATGTCCGTTCCGTACGCGAAGTGCAGGTTCACACCGACGCGCCCCTCCTGGACGTCCGTCTCGATGCGGACCAGGTCCTCCGTCGTCGCGAGTGCTGCCTCCAGCGGCTTCGCGACGGTCTCTTCCAGCACCTGCGGCTCGACGCCGCGGTTGGAGACGTTCACACGGATGTTCGGGTAGACGATCGTCGGCAGCAGGTCGAGCGGCAGGCGCGCGAGGAAGAACACCCCGAGCACCACGATCACGCTGCACAGCATCAGGGTGCCGATCGGCCGAACGATCGCGAGACTCGAGATGCCGCGGTGATGCGGCTTTTCCTTGATGCTCATGTGTCGCTCTGCGGTGCCTGTGCCGATGAAGCAGGAGCCGGAAGCGTGTTGTTGACGCGGACGGCCGCGCCGTCGCGCAGCATGTTGCTGCCGGCCGTGACAATGACTTCGCTGCCGTCGAGGCCGGACAGGATCTCGACACGGCCACTCGACGTGAGGCCGGTCTCGACGGTGCGGCGGATCGCGCGGTCGTTCTCGACGACGAAGACAGCCTGTGAACCCTGCCCACCCATGAGTGCACTCGCGGGCACGAGCAGCACATCCTCCTGCGCGCTCAGCCGGAACGTGACCCGGGCCAGGAAGCCGGGGCGCGCAACACGTGCGCTGGCCTCGTCGAAGGCGACTTCGACCGGCACGAGTCGCGTGTCCGGATTGGCCGACGGGAAGACCCGGCGGATGCGGCCGGACAGTGTGCGTCCGGGATAGGCGTCGAGCATGATCTGCACTGCGTCGCCCACGCGCAGCTCGACCACGTCCAGCTCGGAGACGCCGACGCGCACGACCATCGTCGAGATGTCCGCCACTTCGAACAGCCGCGTCTGGTTGCTGACGACGTCGCCCGCTTCGACCAGCTTCGCGGTCACCACGCCGCTCACGGGCGCATTCACCGTCGTATAGCCGAGACGCGTGCGCAGCTGATCGACGCTCGCCTGTGCGGCTGCGTATGCCGCACGGTCACGCTCGTACTCCGGCAGCGTGATGACCTTGCGGTCGCGCAGCTGCTCGGCGCGCTCGTAGGCGCTCCGCGCAACCTGGAGCTGCGCCTCGGCCGACAGGAGCTGCGCACTCAGCTCGCGGTCATCGATGCGCGCGAGTACCTGGCCGCGCCGCACCAGGCTGCCCTCCTCGGCGTTCACGGAGAGCAGTGCACCCGGAACCTGCGCGTTGACACCCACACTCCGGATCGGCTCGACCACCCCGGAAACGCTCACGGACCGGGCAATCGAGCCGCGCTCGACGCTTGCAACCTCGACCGGCGTGACCGCATCCGGGCCACCACGGCCGCGCATCTGTGCCTGCGCACCGGGTCCCTCGTCGTTGCCGCCACACGCGGCGCTCAGCAGTGCAAGCCCCAGCACACCGGCACGGGCTCCCGCCCGTGCGCGCTTCTCCGCCGCTCTACCGCTCACCTTGCCTCCGTTATCGTCTCACCCAGCACCGCCTCGAGCTGTGCGACGGCGGTGCCGAGATCCTGTCGTGTGCGAACGGCCGCGATCTCGGCGTCCGTCAGTGCAACCTGCGACGTCTGCAGATCCAGAATCGTCGCCGCGCCGATCTGGTAGCGCTCCTCCTGGACACGCAGGTCCTCACGTGCAAGCTCGACCGCCCGATCCGCGATCGTGACACGCCGCTCCGCCGCCCGGACCTCGCTGGCCGCTGCGTCGACTGCTGCACGCACCGCGATCTGCGTGTCACGCGCCCGTGCCTCGGCGACCCGCCGGTTCGCGTTCGCCCGCTGAACCGCTGCCTCGCGGCCAAAATTGTTGAACAGCGGCATGCTCGCCGTCAGGCGCAGGTTCCACGACTGCTCGTCCGGCGGAAAGTCGAAGGAGAACCAGTCGTACCCGCCGGTCAGTCGCAGGGTCGGCGCGTACGCCAGCAGCGACTCCAGCCGGTCCGCCGAGCGGCTGTCCAGCTCCGCCTCCGCCGCAAGCACGTCCGGGGACGCGAGCATCGCTCGCCGGATCAGCTCCTCGGCGGCCGGCAGCGTCGGCGCTTCCGTGGGCAGCGCAAGCGGCTCCGCCGCGACCGGCTCGGCCACGCCGATCAGCCGCCCGAGCTGCAGCATGCCGCTCCGCAGCGCGGTCTGCGCATCGATCAGCGCCAGCTCCGCATTGCCGACCTCGAGCTCCGCGCGCAGAACGTCTGACTGCGTTGCCGTGCCCACCTCGAGCCGCGTCTGCGCGAAGGAGAGCTGCTGGCGCGCACGCTGGAGCCGCTGGTCGGCCGAGCGCACGATGTCCCCGGCGGCCGCCGTCTCGTAGAACGCCTGCGTCGTGACCAGCGTCGTTGCGAACCACTCTGCGCGCCGGTTGGCCTCCGCCGCGTCCACGTCCGCGCCCGCGCCCCGCAGCTGGGCGACCCGCCGGCCCCCGGTGAAGATGTCATAGCCCGCCTGCAGTGCGGCAGAATAGTTCTGCGAGACCAGTCGACCGGTCGACTGGTCGAAGCGCTCGTTGCTGGAGTTCGAGAACGAGCCGTTCGCCGTCAGACTCGGCAGCAGCGAGCCCCGCGTCTGCAGCTGGTTGGCCTCCGCGATGTCCACCGCACCCTGTGCGGCGATCATCGAGGGCGCCGTCGCACGCGCAAGCTCCAGCGCCTCCCGCAGCGTGACCGTGCGCGCCGCCACCGGCGCATCCTGCGCCGCGGCTGGAACTGCAAAGAACAGAAAGGCGAGCGCCACGCCCATGCCGCGACGTCGCCGGGATCCGAAAGCCATCGGAACACCACAGAGTCAGAATGAGTCATGCGGGATAGACCCGCCCAATTTACGACGCGCGAGGGCGCACGAGCGTTGGGCGGGACGGACCATGAATCCATGCGGACGGGAGCGGAAAAACGCGGGTCCAGTATCCGGCACGGTGGGAGGGCCGGCTCCCCTACCTGGCGCCACCCGGCCGACAGCAGCCACCCGTGAAATCGCAGGCACCGGTGGCTACCTTCCGGTCGTGCGACAGGGGATGCGACTCGGGACGCGGCTGCTGCTGCCGCTGCTGGCGACGGTGGTCGCCGTCATGGCGTTCGGAACCTGGCAGTCTCAGCGTCAGCGCGAGAAGACGCTGACGGAGGAGGCGCGCCGGGAAACCAACGCGTATGCCGTCGCGCTCGGCCTCGCGCTGGAAGCGGCCGCGCTGAGCGGCAGTGATCCGGAAATGCAGGCGATCATCGACCGGATCACCCAGGAGCCCACGATCTACGGCGTCGTGGTCTACGACACCGCCGCCCGCGTCCGCCTCGTGTCCCAGACCGTCGACACGCTCCGCACCGCGCCGCTGCAATCCGTTCAGACCGTGCTGGCGACCGGCAGCCGGGAGGTGCTCCTGCGCGACTTCGAGGGCGAGCGCGTCTACTCCGTCGTGCGCGCGCTGCGCCAGGACGGCGAGATCGTCGGCGCCATCGAGGTCGCCCAGACCCTCGCATTCGTGGAAGCCGAGAAGCAGCAGACCCGCGAGCGCTATATCCTGAGCACCGCGCTGCTCGCCGTCGCGATGACCATCCTGATCCTGTGGTTGGTCCAGCGGCTCGTGGCCCGGCCGCTGGACCGCCTGGTCACGGGCGTGCGTGCGCTCGGCAGTGGCGAGCTCGCCCACCGCATCGACCGGAGTGTCGGGCCCGGGGAGCTGGGGGTCCTGGCTCGCGAGTTCAACGACATGGCCGACCGGCTCGAGGCTGCCCGCGGCCGTATCGAGCGGGAGGCGGAAGAGCGGCTCGCACTGGAGCGGCGGCTCCGGGAGACGGAGAAGATGGCAGCCCTCGGAACGCTCGCTGCCGGCCTCGCCCACGAGATCGCCGCGCCGCTGCACGTGATCCGCGGGCGCGCCGAGATGCTGCTCAAGCGCGAGCAGGAGTCCGGTGCGGAGCGGAACCTGCGCATCATCAGCGCACAGATCGAGCGCATCACCCACATCGTGCGCAACCTGCTCGACTACGCGCGACGGCGTGAACCGCACATGGAGACCGTTCCGGTCGCGCGGCTGCTCGACGACCTCCTCGAGTTCCTGGCCGCGGAGATCAGCGCCGACGGCGTGGACGTACAGCGGACCGGGAGCGCGGACGTGGCGGTATATGGCGATGCAGACCTGCTGCACCAGGTGTTCATCAACCTGCTGCTCAATGCGCTGCAGGCCCTGCGAGGACAGGACGCACCACGACTCCGGCTGGATGTGTCGACCAGTGCCACCGCCAGCGTGACGATCGACGTCGAGGACAATGCTGGCGGCATCGAGGAGCACATGCTCGAGGCGATCTTCGATCCGTTCGTAACGACCAAGGCGGCCGAAACCGGTACCGGCCTGGGACTGGCCGTGGCGCGCAGCATCATCGAGGAGCACGGCGGCCGGATCGAGGCGTTCAACCGTGAGCACGACGGCGTGCGCGGCGCCGTCTTCCGCGTGACGCTCCCCGCAGCACCGGCCCAGGAGGCAGCGTGAGCGAGCAGCCGGGCATCGGACGAGTCGTGGGTGACCAGCCTGCCGCGCGCGCGGCGTCGACCGACGCGTCCGGCGAGCACATCATCATCGTCGAGGATGACCGTGAGCTGAGGCAGTATCTCGGTGAAGTGGTAGCCGACGCGGGATACGAGGTGACGACGTTCGCGACCGCAGACGACGCGCTCGCCGCGCTCACCGCCCAGGAGGAAGCCGACCTCGTCATCACCGACCTCGTGCTGCCGGGCATGCGCGGGCAGCAGCTGCTGCGCGAAGTGCGTGCGCACCGCCCCGAGCTGAACATCATCATCATCACCGCATTCGGTGCGATCGATTCCGCGATCGAGCTCGTCAAGGCGGGCGCACACGACTACCTGACCAAGCCCTTCGGCTCCGAGGAGCTGCTGCTGGCGATCGAGCGTGCGCTCGAGGAGAGCAGCCTCCGGCGGGAGGTAGCCCGGGCACGACGTGGACGCCCCGAGACGCCACCCGGGTTCGTCGGCGCGAGCCGCGCCATGCAGGAGGTGTACGCGCTGATCACGCGCTCGGCCAACTCCGATCTTCCCGTGCTCGTCACCGGCGAGAGCGGCACCGGAAAGGAGCTCGTCGCGCGCGGGCTGCACCACGCCTCCGGCCGCAAGGCCTTCGTCGCCGTGAACTGCGCGGCACTGCCCGAGAACCTGCTGGAGTCCGAGCTGTTCGGGCACGTGCGCGGCGCGTTCAGCGGCGCTGACCGCGACAAGCCTGGCCTGTTCGAGGCCGCCGACGGTGGCACCCTCTTCCTCGACGAGATCGCCGAGCTGCCCGGGCCGCTGCAGCCCAAGCTGCTGCGCGCTCTCGAAGCAGGGGAGGTGCGGCGCGTCGGCGCGACCACACCCCGCAGCGTCGACGTGCGCATCGTCGCCGCAACCAACCGCGACATCGAGCAGCGCGTCGACGACGGCCTGTTCCGCGCGGACCTCTTCTGGCGCCTCAACGTGCTGCACATACACATGCCGCCGCTCCGCGAACACCCCGCCGACATCCCGCTCCTCGCCGAGCACTTCGCCGCCGGCCGTACCATCACGCCCGCCGCCATGGCGCTGCTCAGCGCCCACGCCTGGCCCGGCAACGTCCGCGAGCTGCGAAATACCATCGAACGCGCCGCAGCCCTGTCCATGACAGGGGAGATCCACCCCGACGACCTGCCGCAGCGCGTCCAGGACGCGGCGAGCACCGCCTCTCGCGTCGCCCAGGCCTCACGACGACAGCTCTCGTTGCGCGAGCTCGAGCGCGATTACATCCTCGAGGTCCTGCGCTCCACCGGCGGCAACAAGTCCCGGGCGGCCGAGATCCTGGGACTCGACCGCAAGACGCTGTACAGGAAGCTGGAGGAGTACTCGGAGGAGTAAGCGCGCCGCCCGACAGCTGGACAACGCCGACGGCCCGACGGCCCCGACGGCCCCGACGGCCCCATCCGTTCCGCCCCTTCCCGCCCCACCCCTGTGGCATGGCGCCACACCCGGATTCCCGCCGTTCACGCGGAAAACTGCTCATGGTGTGGCGAAATGCCGCATTCGGCTCCTGGCATCGATTTTCGTAAGTCACTGTCGGACCGCCAGTTACGCAGTGGTCCGACCGTTGCCTTGGAAATGCAGAGCAACGCGCGCGACGTAGACGCGGAGGGGGGACGTGGACGAGGGATGCGTACTCGTCGGGACCGATTTCTCGCCGGGAGCGGCGGCCGCGCTCGAAGAAGCGCGCCGTCTCGCCGCCCGGTTGGGTTGTCCGGTGCACGTCGTCCACGTGGTCGAGTCGGAAGCGCCGCAGGACTGGCGGCCGACGGGCAGGGAGCAGGGCTGGCTCAGCGAAGCCGAGCTGGATGAGGCCTCGCTGCACGTGCGCTTCGGCGCCGCGTGGGCGGAGCTGGCGCGCTACGCGGATCGGTGCCGCCCGGCGATGCTGGTGGTTGGAAGCCATGGGGCGTCCGGATACCAGCCAGTGTCGGTCGGGACGACGGCGGAGCGGTTGACACTCAATGCCCGGCACTCGGTGCTGCTGGTCGGACCGCGGCACAGTGCGTCACGAAGGCCGGCGGAAGCGGGTCGTTCGTGAGTGGGCGTCGCAGGAAAAAGGGGACAAGCCGGAACCGGCGGGCCTCGGTCGGAACAGCGGGATCGTACGCGATCCGTGTCGTTCTGCCGGCCCTCGCTCTGGGAATCGGGTTGGGAGGCTCGCGCGTCATACCTCCGAGTGACGAAGCGGCCTTTCGCACCGAGGCACCGTTGGCTCCGGTCCACCTGGACAGGTACCTCCTCACAACCAGTGATCGTGCGGATCGCGACAGTGCGCTGGCAGTGCTGCGCGCGGCGATTCGTGCGCGTGACGCGGGCGAGCTGAAGCAGGCGACGTCCCGGTTCGAGCACGCGGCCAGGGTGTTGCCTGCGTTCGCGGACTGGGCTCGCCTGCTGGCCGCGGATGCGGCGGGGCGCGACGGGTCGGTTTCCGCTGTCCAGCGGCTCCTTGGCGAGACCGATGCAGCGCTCGCGCGCGACCGTGGCTGGCGCTCGCTGGTGCGTGCGCACCGTGTCGCGAAAGACATTTCCGGCGCCGCGGCAGCGGCCGCCGCCGCGCAGCCGTTGCCGGCCGGTGAGCGCGTCGATGCGGTCGTCATGCGCGGAGAGCTGCTCCTGCTCGCGGGCAATGATGCGGGTGCGCGGGAGGCATTCCGCCTGGCAGCGGACAGTTTCCCGGGCGCAACGCGCACCGTGGACGCCATGCGTGCGCTGTCCGCCATGAGCGGGCTGACACTCGACGACCGGCGGCGCATCGGCGTTGTCTACCTGCGCCACGGCAACCTCGATCGCGGGCTGAGCAACCTGGACGCGTACCTCGAAGGTCGTGGCGGTACGCCCGATACCCGCAATGCGCTGCGGCTCGAGATCGGACGTACGCTGTTCGCGCGGCGGGAGAACCGGAGTGCGGAGCAGCGCATGCTGCGCCTCGCCGCGCTGCAGGTGGCACCGGAGCTGGCTGCGGAGGCGCTGCTGATTGCCGGTCGTGCGCAGTACCGCGACGGCCGCGAGACCAGGGCGCAGGCGACCCTGGCGAATGCGATCGAACGGGTGAACGGCGTTGGACCGGTCGCGGCGGAAGCGCTGTTCGTGCTCGGGGACATCGCGCACGACGACGGGCGCGCCGCTGCCGCACGCGAGTTCTACCGGCGTTCTGCAGCAGCAGACCCCGCGTCGCCACGAGGGCACGAGGCGGCCGTCAGGTACGGTGCGCTGCACTACCTGGCCGGTGACGCTGCAGCGGCGGCCAGCGCGTTCAGCGAGACGCCGGGCAGCGGCACGCGCAGGCAGCGGCTCGACTTCTGGGCTGCGCTGTCGCATCGCGCCACGGGCGACAGCACGACCGCGCAACGCCTGCTGGACGGGGTGCTGCGGCTCAACCCGCTTTCTTACTACGGCATGCGGGCGGCCGAGCTGTTGAGTGCTCCGACGCCGGACATCGCCAGCGCAACGCCCGATGATGAGCACACACCGCTGCGGGTTCGCAACGCGCTGCTTCGCTACGATCTGCTGACCGAGCTGGGGCTGACCGATGCGGCATCCTACGAGCTGGACCGACTGCAGGAGCTGTATGCGCAGCAAAGCGGCGTGCTGTACGGGATGGCGGAGGCATTGCACGAGCGCGGCGAGCACCTGCGTGCGGTCCTGATCGGGCGTGCGATCGAGCGCAACCTCGAGAGCAGCGGCCGCCGGCCTGACGCGCGCCTGCTGCGCATCATCAACCCGTTCCCGTTCCGCGACCTGATCGAGCGGGAAGCGAAGCGGCACGACCTCGACCCGTACTTCGTCGTCGCGCTGATGCGGCAGGAGTCGCTGTTCAATCCGAAGGCGAAGAGCGGACCGGGCGCCGTCGGGCTGATGCAGGTCATGCCGCGCACCGGCAAGGCCGTTGCCGCGCGCCTCGGCATCCGCAACTTCCGCGAAGAGATGCTGACCGATCCGGAAACCAACATCCGCATCGGCACCGCGATCCTTGCCGACCACCTCCGCAGCTACGGCGGCCGCGTCGAGGACGTGCTCATCGCCTACAACGCCGGCGCCGGCCGGCTCGGCCGCTGGCGTGCCTTCCCCGAGCGCTCCGACCGCGACCTGTTCATCGAGCGGATCCCGTACGATGAAACGCGGGACTACGTCCGGATCGTGCGGACGAATACGTACGTGTATCGGACGCTGTACGACGATTGAACGGCGGGTTTTGGGTGGTAAGGGGGCGGGAGACGCCGCTCGCTCCGCTCGCGCGTGGGTGGCGGACAAACCGGGTAACAACGACGGGCGGCGGGCGCCCCCGCCCACCGCCCGCCGTTCATCCCGAAGTGTCCACCACCCCGGCGTGCGCAGAATGCGCACGCCTCCCACCACCCACCGCCCACAACCCGCAGTTCAGAGCAGTCTCAGTCGCCGCCCCACACCGGCTCCGGCGCGAGCCCCGCGTGCTCCTGCTCCTGGTGGATCTGGCGCTCCCGCTCCTCCGACATGATCCGTCGCTTCAGCCACTGGCCGAAATCGTCGAAGTAGGTGTACGCGACGGGAATCACGATCAGCGTGAGCAGTGTCGACGTGATCAGGCCGCCGATCACGGCGCGCGCCATCGGTGCGCGGAAGCCGCCGCCCTGGCCGAGTGCGAGCGCGATCGGGGCCATGCCGAAGATCATGGCCGCCGTGGTCATGATGATCGGGCGGAGTCGCACGCGACCCGCCTCGACGAGGGCCGTGTAGCGATCCGCGCCGAGCCCGCGCCGCTCGTTCGCATTGTCGACGAGCAGGATCGCGTTCTTGGTCACGAGACCCATCAGCATGATCACGCCGATCATCGACATCATGTTCAGCGTATCGTTCGTGAGCAGCAGCGCGAGCAGCACACCCACGAGCGACAGCGGCAGCGCGAGCATGATTGCGAACGGCTGCGTGAGCGACTCGAACTGCGACGCGAGGATGAGGAAGATCAGGATGATCGCGAGCAGGATCGCTTCGAGCACGTAGCCGACCGTCTCCTCGAGCTGCTCGGTCTCGCCGCCGAGGCGTACCTGGTAGCCGGGGTTCTGCTCACCGATCTCGGCGGTCGCCTCGCGGACCAGCGACGAGGCCTCGGCAACGGACAGGTCTGGCAGCAGTGATGCACTGACCGTCGCCACGCGGGCGAGGTCGATGCGATCGATCTGCGCCGGCGCCGTGCCGCGCTGGATCAGGGCGATCTGACCGAGCGGGACCGTTGCGGCGGCGCCGAGGTCCGAGCGCGTGGTCGTCGCGATCGGCAGCGCCTCCAGGTTCTCGGCGGAGGCGCGCTGGTCGGGGGCGACCTGCACGACGACGTCGCGCTCCTCACCCGACGGGTCCTGCCAGGTCGTTGCGACCTGGCCGGCAAGCAGCGGCTGCACGGTCGCGGCGATCTGACCGATATCCAGGCCGAGTTCGCTCGCCAGGTCGCGGTTCACGTCGATCCGGTACTCCGGTCGCGGCTGGCCGAGCGACTGATCGATGTCGACCACCCCGGCGATCTGCGCCATGCGCTCCGCGACTTCGTTCGACAGTCGCTGCAGCTCGTCGACGTCAGGGCCGGTGATCTGCACCTGCAGCGGCTTCTGGGCCATGTTGTCCGCCGACATGACGCCGATCGTCACGCCGAAGACAGGCTGCAGGGCCTCACGCGCGGTCACCATCAGCTCCTGCTGGCTGCGATCCCGCTGGTCGAGGTCCGTCAGCGCCACGTAGATGTTGCCGGATGTGACCGTACCCGTGGCACCCGCACCGATCGTCGTGTAGAGGTACTCGACCTCCTCGAACTGCTCCAGCACGTCGATCATCTGCCGCGCCTTGGACTCCGTGTAGGCAAGCGAGCTGCCCTCCGGCGTCTCGAACGTCACCGCGAATGCACCCTCGTCCGACTCCGGCATGAAGCCGCCGCCGATGAACGGGAAGAGCAGGAACGCACCGACGAACGACGCGGCAGCGATGCCGAGCGTCGACTTCCGGTGATTGAGCGCCCACTCGATGACGCCGCGGTACCGATCCGCCTGCCGGTCGAACCAGCGGTTGAAGCGGGCGATCAGGCGCGACAGCGGGTTCTTCGACTCGCCTGCCGTCTGCGGCTCGACACCCCACCAGGCGGACAGCATCGGAGTCAGTGTGAACGATACGAACAGCGACACGAGCACTGCCCAGGCGACGGTCATGCCGAACTGGTAGAAGAACCGGCCGATGATGCCGCCCATGAACGCAACGGGCACGAACACCGCCACGATCGACAGCGTCGTGGCCATGACCGCCAGGAAGATCTCCCGCGTGCCGACGGCTGCCGCAGTGAAGTGGTCCTCGCCCATCTCGCGGTGTCGCACGATGTTCTCGATCACCACGATCGCGTCGTCGATCAGGATCCCGATCGAGAGCGACAGCCCCATCAGGGTGAGCACGTTCAGCGTGAAGCCGAGAGCGTTCATCAGGATGAAGGCCGAGATCACCGATACCGGCAGCGCCATGGACGTGATCACCGTCGCCTTCCAGTCGTTCAGGAAGAGCATGACGACGACGATGGTCAGGATCGCGCCCAGGATCAGCTCGAAGATCACGTCTTCCACGGAGTGGCGGATGACCTCCGAGTTGTCGCGCACGAGGATCAGCTCGACGCCGGCGGGCAGCGCCGACTGCAGCTCTGCCATGACCTCCTTCACCTCGTCCGCAACCGCGACCGTGTTGGCGCCCGAGATCTTGACCACGTCGAGCGACACTGCACGCCGGCCATTGACGAGGGCGATCGAGCGCTCCTCCTCGGTGCCGTCGACCACGCGCGCCACCTGGCTCAACCGGATGGGCAGACCATCGCGCGTTGCGACGATCACGTTCTCGAACTCGCGTGCGTCCTGGATGCGACCCGTCACACGCACGAGCTCCTCGGATACGCCACGCTCGACGCGGCCGGCCGGGATCTCCATGTTCTGCCGCTGCAGTGCGGCGATCACCTCGGACGTCGAGATGCCGTAGGCGTCGAGCTGCGTCGGGTCGACGAACACGCGCACTTCGCGCAGCAGTCCGCCCGCGACATCGACGTTGCCCACGCCGGACACGGTTTCGATCGCACGCCGCACATCCTCGTCCGCGAGGCGCGTGAGATCGGGGACGCTCAGGTTGTTGGACGCGAGTGCCAGCGACAGGATCGGCTGGGCCGAGAAGTCGAACTTGCTGACCACCGGCTCCTCGATGCCCTGCGGCAGGTCACGGCGGATCCCCTCGATGCGGGACCGGATGTCCTGCGCCGCCTGGTCGTTGTCGCGACCGAGCTCGAACTCGACGATGATCAGCGATGCACCCTCGAGCGAGTTGGACGTGATCCGGTCCACGCCTTCGACGGGGTTGAACGCTTCCTCCATCGGACGCGTGACTTCGCGCTCGATCGTCTCGGGGCTCGCTCCCGGATAGATCGTCTGCACGGCGACGACCGGAATCTCGACATCCGGGAACTGGTCGATCGGCAGACGGTTGTAGCTGAAGAGGCCCAGCACGATCAGGCCGAGCATCAGCATCAGCGTGAAGATCGGACGCCGGATGGAAACGCCGCTCAACCCGCCGCCCACGGCGGCGTGCCGTTCCTGCGCCGGGTCGATGCGACCGCCCGGACTGTGCGGCGCCGCGTCGCGCGGCGCGTCGTCGTGACTCATCGTGCCCCCTCAGGCTCCGCTTCCGCCTCGGTTGGACTCGCCGCCGGCACTCCGCTGATCCGGACCTGCGCACCCGCGCGCGCCGCGCCGGGCGCGATCAGCACCTGCTCGCCCGGCTCGAGCCCCGACACGATTCCGACCGACCCACGCGCCACGTCCGTGCTGCCGGCATTGACCGGACGCTGTTCGAGCACGCCGTCCGCGATCACCCATACGAACGTCGCACCGCCCTGCTCACGCAGTGCTGACGAGGGGATCACCACGACACTGTCCTGCCCGCCGGTCACGATGCGGCCGGTCGCGTACAGGCCACCGACAAGGGTGCGGCCCGGGTTCGGCATGCGCAGATACACGCCGACGCGGCGCGTCGATGGGTCCGCAACCGGTTCCACGCGCTCGACCTCGCCCACGAACACCTGTCCGGGGTAGGCATCGGTCGTGAACTCGACCGGCTGGCCGCGCTGCACGCGCGAGGCCTCGCGCACCGGGATCTGCCCGGCAAGCTCCAGTGCCGTCGTGTTCACGACCTGGAAGAGCGCCTGCCCCGGATTCACCGCCTCTCCGACGTTCACCATGCGCGAGCTGACTTCACCCGCAAAGGGTGCCGTGATCGTCGCCTGCCGTGCCGACTCCGAGGCGCTGGCCGACTGCGCCTGCGCTGCGGCGAGCTGGCCGCGCGCGGCTTCCAGCGCCGCCTGCGCCGCCTGGAAATCGATCTGCGAAATCGCCCCCGCCTCGTACAGCTTGCGCGACGACTCGAAGCGCTGCTGTGCGAGCGCGACGTTAGCCTCGGCAGCGGCAACCTGTGCACGCGCTCCCGCAGCCGAGCTGCGAATCCCCTGCGCGTCCAGCACCGCCATCACCTGGCCGGCAGCCACGGCATCGCCGCGATCCACGCGGATCGACGAGACCAGCCCCGGCACCTGCGCGCGCACCTCTGCAACACGGTAGGGGTTCAGCGTGCCGGTCAGGACGACGCTCTGCGCAACACTCTCGAGCTGCGCAGTCGCAACGTCGGTCGGCTGCAGCACCACGACGTCCGAAGCGTCCACCGTCGCCTGCGCCTGCTGGTCCGATCCGCCGCACGCCGCGACGCCCAGGACGAACGCGAGCAGGGCGGCACTGCGGATGGATTGACTGTTCTCTATGGTCACGTGTCGTTCCGTTGTCGTTGTCAGATCCACGATGATCAGCGCACCAGTTCCGTCGCCGGCCGGCCGAGCGCACGCAGCGCAGTCGCCAGCGCGAGCTGGTAGTCGTGGTAGGCTGTTACTTCGTTCAGGCGTGCCTGCTGCAGGGCAAGCCGCGCATCGGACACATCCAGCTGCGTGGCGAGCCCCTCACGGAAGCGCAGCTCCGTGAGCTCGTAGACCCGCTGCGCCTGTGACACCGTGGTGCCAGCAGCTTCCAGCTGCAGCCGCGCCCGCTCGAGCTCACGCAATGCACTGTCGTACTCGAGGCGAACACCCTCCTCGAGCTGGGCCGCCTGCAGCTCCGCCTGGCGGACCTGCGCGTTCGCCGCATCGACCTCCGCCTTGCGACGCATCCCCTGGAACAGCGGCCAGCTCACCGCAAACCCAACGTTCCAGTCGTCTCGCCAGTCATTCGCGCCGGGGAGAAAACCCGTCGGAAACGCCTGGCGCGCCATGTTCCCCTGCAGGTACACGGCTGGCAGGAACGACGAGCGCGCGATGTCCGCCTGCTCCTCCATCATCGCCACGTTGGCACGCGCGGCACGCACACTCGCACGTCGGTCCAGCACGGACGCCGCTTCCGTGAGCGTCGGCAGATCCACCGCACCGACCGCAAGCGCACCGGGACCACTGAGCGGCGTCGTCAGCCGCACTTCCGTCTCGGCGGGAACGTTCACCAGCCGCTTCAGGTTCGCCACCGCCAGGTCGCGCCCGTTGTTCGCCTGCGCGAGCTGCGGGCGCAGGTTCTCCAGCTCGACCTCCGCACGCAGCACGTCCAGCTCCGACGCAACGCCCGCGTCGAACTGGAGGCGGACCTGCGCAAGGTGCGCCTCCGCCAGCTCCACGCTCGCCGCAACGATCTCCGCCGTCTGCTCCGCCAGCGTCGCGTCCAGGTACGCCTGCGCCACCTGCAGCGTCACGTCGGACACCGCCTCCTCGTACGACGCCCGCGCAGCGTCGGACGCACGCCGCGCGAGCTGCACGCCCGAAACCGCTGCCGGGGCGAACAGCGCCTGCTGCAGCGTCGCCGCCGCGTTCCACGTGTGCTCCTGGCCGAACGGCAGCCCGCTGAACAGGCTGCCCAGCGACTGGAACGCCGCGTTGGGCACGTTCTCCTCCAGGTACCGCAGCCGCTCCGCCGTCGACGCCGTGCTGTCCGGCTCGAAGCGAAGGCTGTCCGGAATCTCGAAGCCGCCCCCCTGGAAAACCGATCGCAGCGTGCGCGTGTAGCCGAGCTGCGTGTTCACCTGCGGCAGCAGGTTCGAGCGCGCCGCGCCCACATCCGCCCGCGCACGATCCACCTGCGCCTGCGCGATGCGGACCTCCTCCGATCGCTCCAGCGACCGGTCCAGCGCCTCCTCCAGGCTCAGCCCGATCGTGTCCCGCGCTTCCTCGACCTGCGCGGATGCCGCACCCGGCATCGTCGCCAGCGTCAACACCGCGGCCACCGCCAGCCACTTCCCAGCACTCATATATCCCCCCGCGATCCGCTCGACGCGATCGCATCACTGTCGTCGCGCAGCCGGCGGATCGTCTCCGTCATCAGCTCAAAGGATCGCTGGAACACCCGCAACCGCTCACGCACTTCCTCCTGCTCGGCCGCTTCCGTTTCCAGCCCCTGCTCGAACGCCTCACGGAACCGGCCGAGCCGCTCCAGGCGCATCTCGATCATGCGACGCTGCGTGTCCTCCGACACCTCGTAGTAGTCACGCCGGTCGCCCGGCCGCGTCACACGACTGATCACGTGCAGCCCCTCCAGCATGCGCGCATTCGCGCTCACACTGGCCTTGCTCACACGCAATTCCTCCGCAATCTCGTCCAGCGACAACGCGCCCGGGGTCAGCAGCAGCAACCCAAAAAGCCGGCCCGCGATCCGCGGACCGGCCTCCGCCTCGAACAGCTGCCCCATCCGTTCGACGAACTGCTCCGCCTTTGCTTCCATTCGCAGCCAGCCATCCGTTCCGTTGCAGGTGCCGCGAAGGATAGGCCATTCAGATCGTACAGTCAATACTGTACGACGTAAAATGAGACGCGCGGACAACCGGCGCCGCGGGCCGGCGGATGTCGATTCAGAAAGGGGGCGCCGTTACGCCAGGAGGAGGCCGGCGGCCGGTCCCGGCCGGCCGGAGCCAGCCGGACGCCGGCTCAGAAGGGGTTCACCACCACGCCCAGGTGGATGTAGGCGCTGCGCATGTCGATCTCGAAGGCGCGGGAGCTGACCACGCCACGTGCATAGACCGACAGGTTTTCGGAGATTCCGCGTGCGGCGAGGGTCGCGAGGGACCAGGCGCCGGAGTACTCGCTGTCGGTTTCATCCGGCTCCGGGCCGGGGACCACGCGCTCGTAGAGATCCAGACCGCCGCCCAGGAACCAGCCGTAGTTGCTGCTGCCGAGCACCCGGTACAGCAGGTGCAGCCCGCCGCCATGGCAGCCCTCATCGCCGCAGCGCTCCAGCCGGCTGGCGCCCGGGCCTTCCTCCCACTGCACGTAGTGGATCCCGGCGATGGTGCGTTCGCCGGTCGGCAGGTACAGACCGACGCCCCACGACAGAGCCTCCTCGTCGCGCTGCCCGAGCCACGAGCCGCCGCCCTCCAGGGCGATGCCCTGGCCGCTGACGGCGGCAGGAAACAGCGCGAGAACGCCCGCGAGTATCAGAGAACGGTACATACTGACTCCGTTTTTTCGTCGCTGGTACTGCTCTGCAGCGCCCGTCCCCCTGTACCTGCGAGTTCGGGCGCCGCCATGCTACGTCCGGTCCGGTCGCCGACGCAACGCATTCGTTCCAGCCCGACGCTCGTGACGCACGCGTGCGCGTCGACGTATACTGGAAACGGCCCCTCGTGGAGGGCATTCCGATGCGAACACGCCCGCTCGCCGTGATCGCCGTACTTGCCGCAGTCCTCGGCAGCGCGCTGCTGATGCTGTCGCCGCAGGCGCTGGACACGTTGCAGTGGGAGCATGCAGCCGTCGGGCAGCGCCCGCAGCGCGATACGACGTTCGGCGCGCGCATCGTCCGCCTGTCGGAGGAGGGCGGGTACTTCGACACCGACAATCTGATTTCCAACGAGCGTTCCTACCTGCACGTCGCGCCAGCCCTGCGTGCGCGCGCCGGGGGCGGTGCATACATCGGGGTCGGTCCCGATCAGAATTTCGCGTATATCGCGCTGCTGCGGCCCGAAATCGCCTTTGTCGTCGACATCCGCCGCGACAACGTGCTGCAGCACCTGCTGTTCAAGGCGCTGTTCGAGCGCTCCGAGAACCGTGCGGCATACCTCGCGGGACTGACCGGGCGCATGGCACCAGGGCATCGTGCGGAATCACGCGTCCCGGACGACAGCACCGAATCAGCCACGGCACGTGGTGAGCTGCCGGCCGCCACGGCCCGCGGCGCAGCACCTCCTGCGGGCGGTACGCTGCGTGACATCGTCGCATGGATCGACGGCAGCCCGGTGGATCCCGAGGAGCTTGCACGCGTTCAGCGCGACGTGCGTGCCCGTATCAGCAGGTACGGATACCCACTGACCGAGACCGACTACGCGGTCATCGAGCGTATTCACGAGACGTTCGCGCGTGAGGGCCTGTCACTGCGTTTCAGCAGCCATGGCAGAGCCCCGCAGTCACACTACCCGACCTGGCGTGACCTGCTGCTGGAGACCGACCGGTCAGGCGCGCCGGCAGGCGCGTTCTCAGACGAAGAGTCCTACGCGTTTCTGCGCAGGATGCAGCAGGAGGACCGCATCATCCCGGTCGTGGGCGACTTCGCGGGCACGCACGCCCTGCGCGCCATTGCAGAAGACCTGAAAGCCGACGGTTTGCAGGTGAAGGCGTTCTATACCTCGAACGTCGAGTACTACCTGTTCCGCGATGGCGGCTTCGAGCGTTTCGTCGAGAATGCGGCCAGTCTCCCGTGGCACGCCGACGCCCTCATCATCCGCTCCGTCTTCCGCGGTGGTTCTCCGTCTCTCGCCGCGCACACCGTTCCCGGGTACGGCAGCATCCAGGTGGCACAGCCGGCGCGCAGCTTTCTGGAACGGAGTCGCAGGCCAGGCTACACTGCATACAGCGAGCTGACCGCCCATGACGTGCTCCCTCCGCAGTAACCGTGCAGCTCGAACCGGAGTCCATCCCTGCATAGTGGAGACGACATGCCGAACGTGAAGATCGAAGGCCTGGCCCAGATCGCGCTGAGCGTTGCCGACGCCCGTCGTGCGAGGGCCTTTTACCAGGACAAGCTCGGTCTCCGGCTGCTTTTCGAGGCCCCACCCGGTCTGGCCTTTTTCGAGTGCAGCGGCATTCGTCTCATGCTTGCCGAGCCGGAGACGCCTTCCGAAGGCCACGCCTCATCCGTGCTCTACTTCCGCGTTCCCGCGATCGCTGACGCGTACGCGTCACTGCAGCAGCAGGACGTGCAGTTCGAGAGCGAGCCTCACGTCGTGCATCGCGCCGACGACCATGATCTGTGGATGGCCTTTTTCCACGACGGCGAAGGCAACATGCACGCGCTGATGGAGGAGCGCCGGCGCTGATGGAGAGCGCCGGCGCTGACGGACGTCAGGGTCGCCGGACCGTCGGGTACTCCACTCCCAGCTGCTCCAGATACGTCTCGTACTTTGACGGGTCGTAGCGCAGCGGCTCGAGCTGATCCCTGTAGCCGGCCATCCGTTCGGTGTTGAGGTGCACGGGCGGCGGCGTATCCAGCGGGATGAGCGACTCCCACTGGTAGTCCTTCGTCTGCACTTCCTCGAACCAGCGCTGTGTCTCCTGCCGCAGCTGTTCATCGACGAGGAGGTCGACGGCAGTGCGTGCGACGACGCGCGCGCCGTAGTTGGAGCCCTTGTGCGCGATCGGCGTGGCCATGGCGATGCCGCTCGACCAGTGGTGGCCGGTCATGCCCGGTATGTTCGCGGGGTAGCGCAGTCGCACGGTCGGGACGACCCATGACACCTCGGCGATGTCGTCGCTGCCGCCGCCCATGCCCTGGTCGGCTTCCCGCAGTGAATCGGGCACGCTCGTGTGCAGCCCGACGGTGTCGCGCTCCAGCTCCCGTTGGGCCGCCTTTGCCAGGGCGATGTCCGCTGCGCTCCACTCGGGCATTCCGACGGCGACGATGTTGGCGTGCATCGCTTCCGCGAGCGGCTTGCTGTAGTTCTGCGGCCAGGCGGCGCCGAGCACGCGCTCGGTCATTTCCGTCGACGTCATTGCAGCGGCCGCGTTCGCCATGGTCCGACCGAGCTCGTGCAGCTCACGGATGCGCGGGTAGTCCAGCTCCCGGAAGTAGTACCAGACGCTCGCCTCGGAGGGCACGACGTTGGGCTGGCTGCCGCCGTTCGCGATGATGTAGTGCGAGCGCTGGTGCAGACGCAGGTGCTCGCGGCGGAAGTTCCAGCCGACGTTCATCAGCTCCACCGCGTCGAGTGCGCTCCGGCCGGCCCACGGAGAGCCCGCGCTGTGTGCGGAGCGGCCGCTGAAGGTGAACATCGTCGACACGAGGCCGGACCCGCTGATGCCCCACGTCGTCGACATGTTGCTCGAGACGTGCGTAGACAGCATGAAGTCCATGTCCTCGAACATCCCGGCGTTCACCATGTAGGTGCGGCTCGCGACCAGCTCCTCGGCGACACCGGGGATCACGCGGATCTCGCCCGGGATGTCGTGCTTCTTCATGATCCGGCTGGTCGCGATGGCGGCGACGAGGTCCACCGCCGGGGCGCTGTTGTGTCCCTCGCCGTGACCCGGACCACCCTCGATCAGCGGTTCGTGCCAGGGGATGCCCGGCTTCTGCGAGGTCTCGGGCAATCCGTCGATGTCGCCCATGATCCCGATCACGGGCCCGCCGTTCCCGTGGCGGAATGTCGCCACGTAGCACGTCGGCATGCCGGCACAGCCGCGTTCGATCGTGAAGCCTTCGCGCTCGAGGATGCCCGTCAGGTAGTCGGCCGTCTCCAGCTCCTGGAAGCCGAGCTCACCCAGCGAGAACACCATGTCGACGATCTCCTGCGACAGCTTCTCCATGCCCGCAACTTCGTTCGCGACCTCACGTTTGAGCGCGTCCGCGGAGGGGCGCTGTGCGTGGGCGGCCGGACTGCTGGCGGCGAGCAGGAGCAGGGCTGCGGCTGTGCTGCGGCGGTGCAGGCGCATGAGTGTCTCCGGCGTGCTGAGCGGCGGCGGCGACGCGCTGCAGCGCGCGGTGCCGTTCGCCTGGATGTGGTGGAAGGGAACCGTACATCGGAAGCATGGTGCGCCGCAACGCGCGGGCCGACTGCCGCGGGCACATTCTTGTTGCGGCGGACGCGACCGCAGTCGTATCATCGCGGAAACCCCTACCGGAGGCATCCGATGATGCGGCGGATACCCTACCTCGTGCTGCTCGCCCTGTTCGTCGGGGCCTGCGCCTCGAGCGGCAGCCCCCGTTCGCTCAGCTCGCGCAACGTGATCACTCAGCAGGAGATCGAGTCGGTCAACGTCAGCACCGCCTACGAGGTGGTGCAGCAGCTGCGACCGCACTTCCTGCAGGGCCGCGGTCAGACGTCCATCCAGGACCCGGGCTCGAGCATGCCGGTGGTGTACGTGAATGGTGTCCGCTACGGCAGCCCGGACGTACTGCGGGGCATGCGCAGCATGGACCTGCGCGAGATCCGCTTCCTGAGCGCCAGCGATGCGACCACGCGTTACGGCACCGGTCACGTGGGCGGTGTCATCGAAGTGACCACCCGCGGAACCTGACCCTCCCGCTTACCCGCACCGGGGCAGACACTGGAACGCCCCGGCCCGCCCCGGTGTCTGACGCTGGCTGCGGCGTACCTTCCCGCCGCGCTCGATTCCAACGTTCAACAGGGCTGGCGCGTCGATAATGCAGGCCAAGACGGAAGGCGATGCCGGACTGGTCGCTCGCGCCCGCGCCGGTGACGGCTCCGCGTTCGAGGAGCTCGTCCGCCGGCATCTCGGCGCCGCCCACGCCGTCGCCGTTGCCGTGCTCCGCGATCCGGCGGACGCGGACGACGTCTGCCAGGATTCATTCGTCGCCGCGCTGCAGCAGCTCGACAGGCTTGCCGAGCCACACCGATTCGGCGCCTGGCTGCTCCGGATCGTGCGGAACCGCGCGCTGAGCGCGCTGCGCAAGCAGCGCGTGCGCGCTGCGGCACCGCTCGAGTGGGCGGTGGATGCGGCCGGCACCGACAACCCGGGGCGTGACGCCGAGCGTGCGGCGCTGCGTGACCGCCTTTCCGCCGCGCTCGATACGCTGCCCGAGCATCAGCGTCAGATCGTGCTCCTGCACGATCTCGAGGAGTGGAAGCATCGCGAGATCGGTGAGCTGCTGGGGATGCCGGAGGGCACGGTGCGCCACCATCTCTTTCAGGCACGCCGCGCACTGCGCGTGCGGCTGCTGCCGGAACAGGAAAAGGAGGGCTGATGGAGCCCGATCGGATTGATCTGAGCGCCCTTTCGCTGGACGCCGACCGCTTCGAAGCACGGGTCCGCGCGATCATGAGGGCTGCGGCGCCGGAGCTCGCGCGCCGCGCCAGTCGCGACGGCGTGCTCGTCGTGCTGGGCCAGTGGTGGCGGCCTGCCCTCGCCGCGGCCGCGGTGGTCGGCGTGCTCGCGACCGGCGCACTGCTGCAGGCGGTCCGCGATACGGCACCCTCGGCGAGCCAGGGCGTGGCGCACCAGCTCGGTGTGGCCGAGCCGGCACTTCAATGGATCGACGAGGAGCGCGACCCGACCGTCGGCGATCTGGAGATGGCATTGATCGGAGATGCACGATGATGGTCGCGAACGGAGCCGGCAGGCTGCGTTTTGCCGGAGCGCTGCTGCTCGCTGCGACCTTTGCGGTGGGCGGGCTCGGCGGATACTCGGTTGCACAGCTCGCCGGGCGCGGCGATACCGCGCAGGCGGATGAGCCCGAGTGTGAGGACCACGATCGCAACCGCAGCAACTACTACGAGAGCCTCGGCGTGGACCCATCCCAGAAGGAGCGCATCGACGCCATTCTGGGAGCGCGCAAGCAGCAGATGGATCTCTTCTGGGCGGAGAACGGTCCGCGCATGGAGCAGATCGTGGACTCGGCGCGGGCCGAGATCCGCAACGTACTCACGCCTGAGCAGCGGGCAGAGGCTGATCGTCGGCGCGCGGAGCGTCGTGCCAAGCGCGAACGACAGGAAGAGGCCTGCAAGAAGCTGCAGGAGAAGCAGTAGCATGACCCCCACTTCGTGCGCCGCGATGTCGCGGCGCGCGCTGGTCGCCCTGGTGGCGGCCGGCACTCTCGGCGCCGCTGGCTCCGCCGCGGCGCAGCAGCCTCCGCCCCAGACCACATCCCGGCAGCCGACGTCGCCGGCAACGCAGGAGCCGACCGTGACCCTCGCGCAGGCGGTCGAGCTGGCGCAGCAGCACAGTCCGGCTCTTGCGCAGCGGCTCGGCGCCGTCACGACGTCGCGCTCGGCGGAGCGCGTCCAGATCGGCTCGTTCCTGCCGAACCTGTCGTTCAGCTCGGGTGCGTCGCTCGCGAGCACGGAGCGCTTCAATCCCCAGACGAACACGACCGTCAGCGGATCCAGCGACAGCTACAGCGCGGGCCTCTCGGCGTCGGTCGATCTGTTCACTGCGGGACGGCGCGGTGCGCAGTTGCGCCAGGCGCGCGCCAGCACCGATGCGGCACTCGCGTCGGTCATCGAGCAGCGCTTTGCCGTGGCGCTCCAGGCCAAGCAGTCGTTTTTCGACGTTCGTCGCGCCGATGAGTTGATCCGCGTGGCGGAGGCGCGCGTCACGCGCGCGCAGCAGTCGGAGGAAGCCGCGCAGCGTCGCATGCAGGTGGGCTCCGGCACGCGCTCGGACGTGCTTCGCGCGCGGCTCGAGGCGAACCAGGCTCGCCAGGCCCTGCTGCAGGCGCAGTCGCAGCGTCGCGCCGCGACGTACGCGCTCGGCGCCGTCATCGGCGCGGACGGTCCGGTGGCAGCGCAACCAGGCGAGGAGCCCGGCCCGGCGGATCTCGCGCTCTCGGATGCGGAGCTCGTCGAGCTGGTCGAGCAGCAGTCGCCGGCGGTGCAGACGGCGGAAGCGGATGTTGCCGCCAGTGATGCGGGCCTGCGCTCGGCGCGCACGCAGTATTTCCCGACGCTGCGCGCGAGCGGGGGATACGACTGGTTCAACCAGGACGCCTCCTTCAACGGCGGCCGCACGAGCTGGAGCACGCGCCTTTCCCTGTCCTACCCGCTCTTCAACGGCTTCGGCCGCGAGGACGCGGTGCAGCGGGCGAGCGTGCAGGCGAACGTCAGTCGCATCCAGCTCGACGCGTCCCGCCGGCAGGCCCGCGCGGACCTCGAGGGCGTGCTCACCAGCCTGCGGCTCGCCGAGGAGCAGATCGTGCTCGCGGCCGAGGCCGTCGATGTTGCGGCCGAGGATCTCCGGGTGGTGGAGGAGCGCTACCGTCTCGGTGCGGCGACCAGCATCGATCTGCTGCAGTCGCAGACCGCGCTGGTCGAAGCGGAGCAGGCGCTGGTCAACGCGCGCTACGATTACCTGATCGCGCGTGCGCAGCTGGAAGCCCTGGTCGGGAGGGAGCTGTGAGCACCGCCGCCGGTCAGGCCGACGAGGTCATCCGCATCGATCGGCTCACCAAGGACTACATCCTCGGCGCCGAGACCGTGCACGCGCTGCGTGGCGTCGACCTCGTGGTGCACCGCAACGAGTACATCGCGATCATGGGCCCGTCGGGCTCCGGCAAGTCCACGCTGATGAACCTGATCGGCTGCCTGGACACGCCGAGCGGCGGCGAGTACTGGCTGAACGGCCAGGCCGTCTCGCAGCTCACCGACGACGATCTCGCCCGGATCCGCAACCGCGAGATCGGGTTCGTCTTCCAGACGTTCAACCTGCTCCCTCGCGCGACGGCCCTGCACAACGTCGAGCTGCCTCTCGTCTACGCGGGTGTGGGCGCAAAGGACCGGCGCGAGCGAGCCGCGCGGATGCTGGAGCGCGTCGGCCTCGGCGACCGCATGACGCACCGCCCGAGCGAGCTGTCCGGCGGACAGCGGCAGCGTGTCGCGATCGCGCGGGCGCTGATCAATGATCCCGCGATCCTCCTGGCGGACGAGCCGACGGGCAACCTCGACTCGCAGACCGGCGCGGAGATCATGGCGCTGTTCGAAACGCTGCACGAGCAGGGGCAGACGATCGTGCTCGTCACGCACGAGCTCGACATCGCCCAGCACGCGCGGCGGCAGATCTTCCTGAAGGATGGTGTCATCGAGCGCGACGAGCGGAGCTGGGCTCCGCCCGTCGCTGAGTCAACCGGAGGCGTTCTGTGATCGAGCGGGTGAATGGTGCCGTGCGCGCGGCGGCGCTGCCGCTGTTCGGTTGCGTGCTCCTGGCATGCAATGGCACCGAGGCGAGCGAGGGTGGCGTGAGCAGTGTGACGGAGGCCGCGCCGGTCACGCGCGGTGACCTGACCGTCACGGCGGAAGCGGCCGGCCAGATCGAACCGATCCGGCTGGTCGAGGTGAAGTCCAAGGCGTCCGGTGAGATCAGGGAGATCCTCATCGAGACCGGTGATGTCGTGCAGGCAGGCCAGCTCCTGGTCCGGATCGACCCACGCGACGTCCGCAACGCGTACGACCAGGCGGATGCCGACCTCGAGGTGGCGCGTGCGCGACTCGCTACCTCAGAGGCGCAGCGCAAGCGCGCCGAGGAGCTGCGTGCCGCCAACGTGGTCACGGAACAGGAATACGAGGCCGCGGCACTCGACGAGGCGAATGCGAGGGCGCAGTTCATCAAGGCGCAGACGAACCTGCAGCTCGCGCGCGAGCGGCTCAACGACGTGACCATCCGCGCACCCATCAACGGGACCGTCATCGCCGAAACGATCGAGATCGGGCAGATCATCGCGTCCGCCAGCCAGAACATTTCGGGTGGCACCACGCTGCTGACCATGGCGGATCTGAACGAGATGCAGGTGCGCGCGCTGGTCGACGAGACCGACCTCGGTCGCATCCGGCCCGGGCTGAACGTGGTCGTGCGCGTGGAAGCGTACCCGGACCGCGCCTTCAATGGGCAGGTGCTGAAGATCGAGCCGCAGGCCGTGATCGAGCAGAACGTCACGATGTTCCCCGTGCTCGTGCGACTCGACAATCGCGAGGGCCTGCTCAAGCCGGGCATGAACGCGGACGTGGAGGTGCGTATCGCAGATCGCTCCGGCGTCCTGCTCGTGCCCAATTCGGCCATTGTCGGACCGCGCGACCTGGCTGCCGCCGCAGAAGTGCTCGGTCTCGATGTGGATGCGGTACGGCAGCAGATGCGCGGCGGCGCAGCGCCGAACGGATCCCGCGCCGACAACGCGCAGCCAGCAACCCCCGCCGCAACGCAGCAGCGCGAGCGCGGCGCGCAGTCGGCCACGGATCCAGCAGCTTCGCCCACGGCCGGCAGCGCCGATGCGGACGAGTGTTCCGCACTGCTCGAGAAGATGCGCGCAGCCGGCGGACCGCAGGTGCTGACCGAGGCCGAACGCACACAGCTGCGTGCCTGCCGCGGTCGCTCGGGCGGCGCGATGGCGCAGACCGGACGCGGCAGCACCGGTGACGTGCGTCCCGGCTTCGTGTTCGTTTCGACACCCGGTGGCATCGAGGCGCGGCGCGTGATGCTCGGCGTCAACGACTGGGACAACACGGAAGTCGTCAGCGGCCTCGAGGAGGGTGACAGCGTGATCCTCATGTCCGTCGCGCGGCTGCAGGCGCAGCAGGCGGAATTCGAGAATCGAGTGCGCGAGCGGACGAGCGGTCCGTTTCCCGGCGGCTCGGGCGGCCCCCGGCGTTGAGGCAGCCATGCTGATCGGCGAAACGATCGGGGTCGCACTCTCGGCGATCCGCGCGAACAAGATGCGCTCGTTCCTGACCATGCTCGGCGTGATCATCGGCATTGCAGCGGTGATCACCATGGTCGCGCTCGGCGAAGGTGCGCAGCGCCAGGTGGAAGGTCAGCTCGCCTCCCTCGGTGCGAACGTGCTGACGGTCCGGCCCGGGCAGCAGATGTTCGGCGGCATCGATCGGGGCGAGAATCGCATGACGCAGGACGACGCGACCTCTCTGCTCACCGAGCCGCGCAGCATTCGCTCCGTCTCGCCCGAGATGCAGCGCCGTCAGCAGATCGCGTTCGAGGGCGCGAATGCGAGCAACACGGTGCTCGGCATCTGGCCCGCCTACTTCGAGATCCAGAACCACGCGCTCGCGCGCGGCCGTCTCTTTTCGGTCGGCGAGGAGCGCGGGCGCCGGCGCGTCGCAGTGGTGGGTGCCCGGGTCGGTGAACGACTGAACATCGCAACGGACGCGCTGCTCGGTCGCACCCTCCGCATCCGCGGCATCCCGTTCGAGGTCATCGGCATCCTCGCCGAAAAGGGCGAGCAGGGCTGGATGAATCCGGACGAGACCATCTACGTGCCGCTCTCCACCGCCCAGTTCCGGCTGTTCGGTGATGATCGCGTGAGCAGTATCCTGGTGCAGGCGACGAGCGAGTCCGCGATGAATGCCGCGGTCGCGGAGATCGACGCAAAGCTCCGTCGCGAGCACCGCATCCAGCCGGGCGAGCCCAGCGATTTCACGGTGCGCAACCAGACGACGCTGCTGTCCACGCTCAGCGAGGCAACCCAGACCTTCACGATGCTGCTCGCCGGCATCGCCGCGATCTCTCTGCTCGTCGGCGGCATCGGCATCATGAACATCATGCTGGTGTCCGTCACGGAGCGCACGCGGGAGATCGGCGTGCGGAAGGCACTCGGCGCACGGCGTCGCGACATCATGCTCCAGTTTCTCGTCGAGGCGCTCGTGCTCTGCCTGGCTGGCGGGGCGCTGGGTATCGCCCTCGGCGTGGGCGCTGCCCGTATGACGGAACGGCTGCTTGCCTGGAACGTGGCCGTTGCGCCGGCCGCAGTGATGCTGGCGTTCGGCTTCGCCGGAGCGGTCGGCGTGTTCTTCGGAATATGGCCGGCTCGCCGCGCGGCACGCCTGGATCCCATCATCGCCCTGCGCTACGAATAGCTCAGGGCGTTCGAAAGGCGTGCGTGAGACCCGTTGCGCTCAGCGCCCGCCGGTCGCCGCGGGCAGCTCGACGCGGGCGGTGTGCACCACCGTGGAAGCTCCGTCCGCCGCGGCCGCGCCACCTGCGGCGGTCCACGCCAGGACCACGTCCGAGCCGGAGAACGCCATGCGGGGGAAACCGCTTGCCCGCTCGGCGCCCGTGCGGCTCACCGTGAGCGGCCGCGACATCCCGCCCCCGGGGACAACGTGCCGCAGGCGCACTTCGGCCGCGCCCTCCACCCGTTCCAGCCAGCTCACGATCGCACTCCCGTCCTCCGCCATGAGCAGGTCGACACGGCCTGCGGGCGCGCCGTCGTCCACGCGCACGGGCGCGCTGAACGTACGGCCGCCATCACTCGAAAACGCGACATTGACGCGCGGCTCCTCCTGGGCTGCGGTGAACCACGCGATGGCGACGCTGCTTCCCCGTGCGTCCGCCTGTGGCCCGTTCACGGGGCAGGCATCGATCTGCCAGCCGTCGTCGTGCAGCGTCACGGGCTGACCCCACGCACTGTCCTCGAGGGTGGCCACGCCGATGTCGCGCAGCTCCTGTTCGGAGCGGTCGCGGTAGAACACCAGCAAACGTCCGTCGCTCTGCACCACGCTGGTCTGGCAGCAGTCGCAGACGCGCGCGTCGATCTCGTGCTCGCCGCCCAGCGAGCCGTCCGGCGCTACCACCGCGTGCCGCAGCGTCATGACCTCGTCCCCCGCCGCGTAGCGGCGGCCGTCGAGCCACACCGCGCCGACGTTCCCGGCGCCGGCGTCGTACAGGCTCACGAACCCGTGCTCGGCGGGCGTGCTGTCGTGCGGCGTCACGGGCGTGCTCCACGTTTCGCCGCCATCCGTCGAGCGCGCGATGCGCACGCCGTAGGCGTAGGTGCCGGCGCCGTTGCGCTGCAGCCAGTGCGCGACCAGTGAGCCGTCGCCGAGCTGGATCATGGACGGGAAGTCGGCCCAGTTGACGAACCAGTCCGCACCGCTCGCGATGGTGCGCGGCGGCGACCAGGTGCCGTCCTCGAGAACCGAGAAGCGCAGCATCCAGGCGCTGTCGGACGGCTCGAGCCATGACAGGTGCACCCGTCCATCCGGCCCCGTGCTGAGGTTCGGCTCCGCACTGCCCGGTGCTGCAGGCGTGGTCAGCACAACCGGCCCGGCCAGCGGCGGCGGCGCATCTGCGGCTCCGCGTTCACAGGCGGCTGACGTGACACAGGCAGCGAGGGCAGGGAACAGAACGGGAAAGCGTCGCATGTGGGACGTCCGGGCCGGGGGAGCGGGAGGTGCCATCTGCTGGTTCAGGTTACACGCCGACGCTGCTCAGGCACAAGGCGAGGGAACGCGGCGTGCATCCGACGCGTACCCCTGCAGCGTCTCCGGTGAGGCGCAGCACCTTGAAGGGAGGAGATATGCGGATTCGACATGCCTCGCTGTTTGCCGTGCCGCTGCTCGCACTCGCGATGGCGACGCCGGTGCAGGCGCAGGGCCGGCTGACCGTTACCCCGCTGATCGGCGGGTACATTCCCGGCAACGACATCCACGACCTGCGGGAGGGCGCCGAGGAGGTCACAGTCGACAAGGAAGCGGCGCTCGGCCTGGGCCTCAATGTCGAGCTCGGCTGGCTGCGAGGCAGCCTGGCCTACGCGTCGGGCGCCACGGTCAATGTCGAGGACGTGAGCGACCCCGGCCTCGAGGGGGAGATCGGCGAGGGTAGCGTGCTTGCGGTCGCTGCCGACGTCGTGCTGCGCCCGCTGCCCCGGCTCATCGTCGTACAGCCGTACCTGCTGGCAGGCGCCGGCCTCAAGCGGACCGACTACGACTGGGAAACCGACGGAGCCGCGGACGCATTTCCGGAGGACCAGAGCGACTTCACCCTGCACGTCGGGGTCGGTGCCGACATCTCGCTCGGGCCGGTCGGACTCGTGGTCGAGGTGACGGACTTCATCTCGAACGAGGGCAACGACTCGTTCGGCAGGCACGACGCGTTCGGGATGCTGGGATTGAAGTTCGGACTGTTCTAGTCGGACGAGCAGCGTTCAACCACAGAGGGCCGGCGGGAGTTTCGATCTCCCGCCGGCCCTCTGCATTGCTCTGTGGTTGAACTCTATCAGAGTCCGGCGAAGCTATCCGCGGACCTCGTACTTCCAGCCCGCGATGTCGCCCTCCACCGGGATCGTTCCCTGGAACTCCACGGATGCGCCATCGGCCGGTGCAGTCACCGTGATGTCGCCCTCACCGATCGTCTGACCCTCCATGCCGATGAGCGTCATGTGGATCACGAGCGAAGCGCCCTCGGTCGCGCCGGCGTTCGTCAGCATTCCCGACACCACTGCACCGGCATCGCCGGTCCGGATCGCGAGCTGATCGAGGTAGACCGGCAGCGCCTCGCGCTGCGTGAGCAGCTCGAGCGCCTTGTCCTGACCCGCCTTCTGCGCCGCGGCATCGTCGGACAGCAGCCCGTTCATGCGGTGCGCGCGCGCGGCGATGATGTACAGCATCTCGTTGTTGGGATCGATCTGCTGCACGCTCTCGACTGCCGCAATGACCTGCGGATACATCGGCCGCAGCTCGTTCTCGAGCCGCTCCACGTCGGCCGTCTGCTGCTTCGCGCGCGCGCTGTCGAGCTCCTCCTCGAGCGACTGCACGCTCGCGAACAGCGCCTGCACGTAGTTGTAACGGAAATCGCGCGAGTGCGGGTTCTGCTCGGCCGCAGCCTTGAACATCTCCGCTGCCTGCTCGTACTCCTCGGCCTGGAAGGCCTCGATCCCGGCCTGGCCGCTGAGCTGCGCGATGTTCATCTTCGCCATCTCCGCGTAGCTCGCCCACTGCGCCCTGGTCTCCTCGTTCACCTGCTCCAGCATGGGGCCGGTGACGATCGCGTGCGCCTTCTGCAGCGCCTCGACCGCCTTGGCGGTCTCCCCCGAGTTGGCGTACAGGCTGCCCAGGTTGAGGAACGCCTCGGGACGCTGGTCGTACAGCTCGTTCGCGGCCTCCAGCGCTGCGATCGCAGCAGCGTTGTCGCCCTGGTCCATCGCCGTCACGCCGGCATTGAACGCGTGGATCCACGCCTGCTCACGCTCGGCTGACAGCTCCGCCTCGTAGGCCGGGTACAGCTCCAGCGCCTTGTCGAATGCGGCGTCCGCCTCCGAGAACTGGCCCAGCGCGGCGTAGACGGCGCCGGCGAGGTACCACGTCTTGGCATGGTTGGGCTCCTCGGCCATGCCCTGCTCGAGCGCCGTGAGTGCCTGACGGTACATCTCCTGGCGCTCGGCATCGTCCTGGCGCGTCATGGCCAGCCCGATATGCTTCGTCGCCTCTTTGGTGTGCTTGTTGTCGTCCTGCGCCGACGCAGTCGCCGGCAGGAGCAGCAGCACGAGGGCTGACAGGAACAGCCCGCGGAACCGTGCCATGGTCCAGCCTCCTGGGTAATTCGTTGTTACTTCCGCGATCCGCGAGAACGCTGCGCGCTCGTGTGCGGCATGAAGGATAACCGCGCAGGGCCAACAGGTTCCGCAGATCCGGGGAGCACGTCAGCTTAGAGGCCGGACTACCGTGGCACAAGCAGGTCCGCCTACGCCGCCTCGCCCGAGGGGCCCTCCTCGCCGACGTCCGGCGTGGTGCTGTGGGTGGCGGCCTGGAGCCCGCGCGCGACCTCCGGCAGGATGCCCAGCCGCCGGTAGATCGGCCGCACCTGCTCACGCAGGGCGGGAAGCCGCAGCCGGAACAGAAAGGCGGCAAGGATGGCGCAGGTGCCGCCGACCGCGATGGTGAGTGGCGCTCCGATCCGGCTCGCCGCCACACCCGCAATCAGGCTGCCGAGCGGGGTCATGCCCAGGAACGCCATGCTGTAGAGGCTCATGATCCGGCCGCGCTTGTCGTCGTCCACCAGCGTCTGCAGCACGGTATTGCTCGACGCCATCTGCGTCATCATGCCGAAGCCCGCGAACACCAGGGCCAGCAGCGTGAGCGGCAGCGAGCGCGAAGCGGCCACACCGAGCAGCGCGGCGCCGAACAGGGTGGCGGCGCGCGCGATCACCCTGCCAAGACCGGCGACTGTGCTGCGCGCGGCAAGGAACAGTGCGCCGGACAGCGCACCGAGCCCCATCGCGGCCATCAGGAACCCGAGCGTGTCCGCACCGCCGCCCAGGACGTCCGTCGCGATCACGGGCAGCAGCACGGTAAATGGCACTGCCACCACGCTCACGGTCGCAACCATCAGCAGGATCGAGCGGATCGGCGCGAAGCCGAAGGCGTAGTCGAAGCCCTCGCGGATATGACTGAGCACGCTCACGGACGCGCGCACGCGCCTGACCGGCGTCAGCCGCATCAGCAGAAGCGAAGAGAGTACCGCGATGTAGCTCGCCGCGTTGATCGCGATCACCCAGCCCTCGCCCATGACCGCGATGGCCACACCCGCGATCGCCGGGCCGATCAGTCGGGCAAGGTTGAACATGGAGGAGTTCAGCGCGATCGCATTCGGCAGGTCGGCCCGCTCCCCCACCATTTCGAGCAGAAAGGCCTGCCGGCTGGGCGTGTCGAAGCCGATGATCGCGCCGAGCATCGTCATCAGCAGCAGGATGTGCCAGACCTCGACCGTACCCGACAGGACCAGCACCGCCAGCAGCGTCGCCTGCACCATGGCCGCCGTCTGCGTCGCAATCACCAGCCGGTGCTTGTTGACCCGGTCGGCCAGCGCACCTGCGAACGGCGCCAGCACGAAGGCCGGCGCCTGTCCGAGAAAGCCGACGAGTCCCAGGTAGAAGGCGCTGCCGGTCAGCCGGTACACGAGCCAGCTCACGGCAACCTGCTGCATCCAGGTCCCGATCACCGAAATCGACTGCCCGGCCGTGAACAGGCGGAAATTGCGATGGCGAAGCGCGCGCAGCGCGAAGCGGAGCTTGCTGCCGGATCCTGGTGTGTCCCCGTTCGACATTGCGACAAGCTTAGCAGAACCGCCACGCGCCGGCCATGCGTCCGCAGTCGCAACTCTGGACACGACGGAGAGTTAGCATTATTAATGGCAGAGGACGGCCGCGTGCGTGCACGCGGCGCCTTCCGAGGTGGTTCCCCCTGCCTCGACGTTGTTCCGAAGGACACGATCCCGACGGACCGTGTCCCGTGCGTATTTCAAACAGTTCGAGTCATGGCACGAGCCACCGCAGCCGTAGTGGGCCTTGTTCTGCTCACGCTCTCCGCGCCCGCGTCCGCGCAGTCGTTGCGTGGATCGCGTTCGTCCATGCAGAGGCAGAACGGAATCGCTCGCAACCACGACTACAGCTTCCTGCGCACGTCCTCCCAGGTGAACCGCTTCGTCGATCTCGGGCTGCTGGTGCGCCTGCCGGGCAACAGCGACTACGAGCTGGCACGGGTCTCGTACCCGTATGCGCGACCGGCCATCAAGCTCTTCGTCGAGCGGCTCGCCTCGCAGTACCACGCGGCGTGCGGCGAAAAGCTCGTCGTGACCAGCCTCACACGCCCCGAGGCAAGGCAGCCGCGCAATGCCTCCGACCTTTCGGTCCACCCGGCCGGCATGGCCGTGGACCTGCGCGTCAGCCGCCGGGCCGACTGCCGCAAGTGGCTGGAGTCGACGCTGCTGTCGCTGGAGAAGCAGGGCGTCATCGACGCCACGCGGGAGCGTTACCCGCCCCATTACCACGTTGCGGTCTTCCCCAACCCGTATGAGGGGTACGTCGCGACCCTGAACAGCCGCGCCACCGCGCGCCTGGCGAGCGCCGAGGCGCCGGCCGAGCCCGCCACCGGTGAGGCCGGGTCCGCGAGCGAGGCAAAGCCGACTGTGACGCTCGCCAGCGCCACATCGACCGATGATGTCCCATCCGGTCCCGCCGCCGCTGCCGAGGTCGTGACGACGAAGCCGTCCGGGAGCACGTCGGCAGAGTCCGTTACCGAAACCTACGAGGTCCGCCGAGGCGATACCCTGTGGGGCATCGCCCGCCGCTTCGGCGTCAGCGTCGACGCTCTGAAGGACGCAAACAAGCTCGGCAGCGCCCGGATCATGGCGGGCCAGAAGCTGAACGTGGCTGCCGCCACGCCGCTGTCCGCTCCGGCAAGCGAGGCGGCATCCGCGGCCGAGGCCGTTGTTGCGGTTGCTTCCGCGGACGACGTTCTCGACACAACTGCTCCGGCGCCTGAGGTCGCCCCACAGGTCGAGACCGCCGCGCCCGTCACGGTCGAGTACCGGGTCCGGCCGGGTGACACGCTGTGGGAGATCGCGCGCCGCCATGGCATTACCGTCGACGAGCTCAAGAGCGTGAACGGGCTGGCCGGGGCGCGCATCGTTGCGGGGCAGACGCTGGCGCTGCCGTCGCCCTGATCGTGACCGGACGCTGATGGCCCTCGAGCGCCGCGCACCGCGCGGCGCTTTTTTTTGCTGCGCTTTCTGCCGGGCCGGCCGGGGCCGGGCACCCTGATTGCATTGTGAACACCGCGAATCAGTCGGTCATCACGGCAGCAGGAGGTGTATCCATGGAATCCATGCAGAAGCTGTATCTCGAGGAACTGCGCGACGTGTACGACGCGGAAAAGCAGCTGGAGAAGGCGCTTCCGAAGATGGCGGAGAACGCGTCGCACAATCAGCTGCGCACCGCCTTCCAGGAGCACCTGGCGACGACGCAGGAGCAGGTGCGTCGCCTGGAGACGATCTTCGACAATCTCGGCGAGTCGCCGCGGGGCAAGTCGTGCAAGGGCATGAAGGGGCTGCTCGAGGAAGGCGAGGAGATCATGAAGCAGCCCGGTGATCCGGATGTGAAGGATGCGGCGATGATCTCCGCCGCGCAGCGCGTGGAGCATTACGAGATTGCCGCGTACGGCTCGCTGCGCACCTATGCCGAGGAGCTCGGCCTGAAGGACCACGCCGACCTGCTGCAGCGGACGCTGGACGAGGAGGGCAACACCGACAAGCGTCTGACCAAGCTGGCCGAAAGCCGCGTCAACAAGGACGCGACGATCGGCCGCTGAGCCGGGGCCGCGTCGCGCGACGCAGGCCTCATCGACGGCCGGAGCGGCGTACCCGCTCCGGCCGTTTCGCGCGCCAATTCCCTGCGAGCCCGTTCTGCGCGAGCTTACTGACAGGCACGAACCAGTCCGTGAAGAACTGAACATCATGCGCAGCATCGTTGCATCTCTGGTTGCTTCCGCCCTGATCGCGCTGCCCGCGTGCGGCGGCGGCGATTCATCCCCGCGCGACGCCGCGGCCGCTCCGCTCGTCGAAACCGACGACAGTGCCCGCGGCCGCGGCAGTGCCGCGGCCACACGTGATTCGGTCCTGGCCGACTCCGGTGCGGTCCCCGACTCCGTCGGCCGGTCGGCCGATGCACCGGCCGCCCGGACGTCGCGTGCAGTACACGAGGCGGACGCCGCACACGCTCATCGTACGCCCAACGAGCTCGGTCGCGTTCCGATCCTGGAGTACCACCTGATCGGGCCGGAGCCGTCACAGTGGACGGTCACACCGGCCGCGCTCCGCTCTCATCTCGAGCTGCTGTACGAGCGAGGCTATCGTCCGGTGAATCTGCGCGACCTCGTGGATGGCGAGCTCGATCTGCCGCGTGGTCTATCGCCCGTCGTGCTCACCTTCGACGACGCCTCGCCGAGCCAGTTCCGCTACGTGGAGCGCGACGACGGCACGCTCGACATCGATCCGGAGTCTGCGGTCGGCATTCTGCTCGAGTTCGCCCGCACGCACCCGGGCTGGGAGAACCGTGCGGTGTTCTGCATGCTGCCGGCGGCGGAAGCAGGCCGCTCGTTCTTCGGTGACAAGGGTATAGAAGGGCAGAAGTCGGAATGGCGTTTCCGCAAGGTTCGCTTTCTGGCCGAGCAGGGCTTCGAGCTGTGCAATCACACGCTCTGGCATGCGAACCTGGCGAAGTACGAGGACGCGTTCGTGCAGGAGCAGATCGCGCGCGGCGAGCTGGCGATCGATTCGGCAGTGGCAGGTTACGACGTCCGCAGCTTTGCGCTGCCACTGGGTGAATGGCCGAAGCGACGGGAGCTTGCGTCCCAGGGAAGCTGGACGGACCCGAAGACGGGTCGTACGCTGAGCTACTCGTACGACGCTGTTCTGCTGGTTGCGGGCGGGCCTGCACGCAGCCCGCACGACGCGGAGTTCGACCCGCTGCGGCTGCCGCGCTTCATCGTGTATGCGGAAGAGCTTCCGAAGCTGCTCGACCGACTCGACCGTGAGGGCAGCCGCTACGTCTCGGACGGTGATCCCTCGAGGGTAGCCAGACCGGAGGACTGATGAACTCAGCACTGCCGCACGTCGTGATCATCGGCGGTGGCTTCGCGGGTCTCTACTGCGCACGCGGCCTCGCCCGTGCCCCGGTGCGGGTCACCGTCGTCGACGCGCGCAACTTTCATCTGTTCCAGCCGCTGCTCTACCAGGTCGCGACCGCGTCGCTGTCGCCCGCGGACATTGCCATGCCTCTGCGGTACGTGCTGCGTGGCAGCGACAATACGCAGGTCTGGCTCGGCACGGTGACTGGCATCGATCCGGACGCACGCGCGGTCACGCTGCGCGAGGGCGGTGCGCTGCACTACGACTACCTGGTGCTCGCGACCGGTGCGACTCACGCCTACTTCGGTCATGACGAGTGGGCCGGGCGTGCACCGGGCCTGAAGACGGTCGACGACGCGACGGAGATCCGGCGTCGCTTCCTGGTCGCATTCGAAGCGGCGGAACGCGAGGGGGATCCGGCCGCGCGCCAACGCCTGCTCACCTTTGCGATCGTCGGTGCCGGCCCGACGGGCGTGGAGCTGGCCGGCGCGATGGCGGAGATCGCCCGACAGGTGATGCCGCGCGAGTTCCGCTCGATCGACACCAGGGACGCGCGCGTGCTGCTGCTGGAGGGTGGACCGCGTGTGCTGCCGACGTATGCGGAGCAATCCTCGGAAAGTGCGCGGCGACAGCTCGAACGACTGGGCGTCGAGGTGCGCACCGGCGCACTCGTCACGGGCATCACCGAGGAGTCGGTGCTGATCGGTGGGGAAGAGATTCCTGCGGGCAACGTGTTCTGGGCCGCTGGCGTGGCGGCATCGCCGCTTGGTGCAGAGCTCGGCGCGCCACTCGACCGGGCCGGCCGCGTGATCGTCGAGCCGGACTGCGGCGTGCCCGGCAGACCGGAGATCCTGGTGCTCGGCGACCTGGCGCACCTGGAGCAGGACGGCATGCCGGTGCCCGGCGTCGCGCCCGCCGCCATTCAGATGGGAAAGCACGCTGCGCGCGTGCTCCGCGCGGCAATCGAGGGTCGGCCGCGCCCTGTCTTCCGCTACCGTGACAAAGGCAGTCTTGCCACGATCGGCCGTGCACGTGCCGTTGCCGAGATCGCCGGCCTCCGGCTGAGCGGCTTCATCGCCTGGTTCGTCTGGGCCTTCGTGCACATCCTCTACCTGATCGGCTTCCGCAACCGTCTCGTCGTCATGATCGAGTGGGCCTGGTCGTATCTCTGGTTCAAGCGCGGCATCCGGCTGATTACGGGCAGCCCGGAGATCGAGCTTGCACGCGCGCGGGAGAGCGCATGAATCCGTGGGGGTTCGCAGGCGTGGCGGTGATGATCGGCTCGCTGTTCCTGACGCCGCTCGGCCTGCCCGGCAACTGGATCATGATCGCCGTACTGGCTGTCGGCGCGTTCTTCGGCGAGGTGGGCGTGCTCGTGCTGCTCGCGACGCTCGTCATCGCGCTCGTCGGTGAGCTCATCGAGTTCTGGATCGTGAAGCGCTACAACCTGCGCTACGGCGGATCCAGCAAGGCGTTCTGGGGCGCGCTGGCCGGCGGGCTGATCGGCACGTTCGTCGGGATCCCCGTGCCGGTCATCGGCTCCATCATCGCGGGCATCATCGGCTCGTTCGTCGGCGCCGTGCTCGTGACCATGGCCGAGGCCCGCACGCTCGGGGACGCGACGCGGGTCGGCTGGGGTGTCATGCTCGGACGCGTGTGGTCCGCGGTCGCGAAGACGGCGGCGGGCGTCACCATCCTCGCGCTCGGCGGCTGGGCACTGCTGTTCTGAGCAGGCGACGGTGCGGCGGTCGGATCGACCGCCGCGTCGTCACGATCCGGTCGGCGCCTGCCATTCCTGGTGTGTGCACCCCTCCCGTCGGCGCGAGTCTGCCAGGTGCACGATTTTCCACTCGCCATCCAGCTTCAGCATCTGGAACCCGTCGTACCCGCAGTGACTGAACCGGTCGCCGACGTGGAACGTGTAGTACGTCCACACGTGCGCCAGCGGCCCGTCGATGCGGATCTCGACATCATAGAGCGTCTCATTGAGCGCGGGGCCGCCCGCAGCACCGCCGATCACCTGGAAGAATTCGGACGGCGTGGTGTAGCTCAGGTTCCCCTCGCGGTCGACGCCTGCGAAGCGTGCGTCCGGCGCGAACAGGGGGCGCATTCCGGCGGTATCGTGTACCGCCATCGCTTCGAACAGTCTGTCGACCACGGCGCGCACCGCCTGCTCATCGGTCGTGCTCTGTGCACTCACCGGTGTTGTCATGCCCAGCGCCATCGCAAACGCGCCGAGGATCCATCGCCGTCTGGCTGCTGTCATCGATCCGTGCTCCCTCGCATGTGGTGGACGTCGATCGCCTCTTGCGGCCCGCGAATGTGTAAATCGCGGTCCGGCTGTGCGCTACCCGTGAGGGGCCAGCGGCGCCACGCACGTGACCGTTGCCGCGACGCGCAGCGGCGCCGTAGTTTTCGAGCTCTCTCCGGGCTGCCGCCTTCCTGCTCCACGAGGCCGGCCGCCCCGATCCTGATTTCTGACGAATGTGAATCCTTCGGCGTCGAACCTGCCGGGACCGGCCAGCCTGCCGAGGCTGTCCAGTTACGAGATCCGCACGTATCGCCTGCTGATGACGGTGACTTCCGTTCTCGTGCTGGCGCTGCAGCCGGTGTACGTGGCGACGGATCCGCTGGCGCGCGATCCCTGGCTGCTGCGTGCGCTCGCGGCCGTGGTCTGCCTGGTCGCGCTCGCCGCGAGCTTCCGGCTGCGAACGCCCGCACTGCGGCGGGTAGTGCTCGCCGCCTACAGTGCGGTCACCGCGTGGCTCCTCGTGCTGGTGGCGATCAACGCGTTCGCGTGGCAGTACGCGCTCACGCTGCTGGTCTTCGTTGCCGGCTTCACCGCAGGCGTGGCCGAGCGGCGGCTGCTCGCCTGGTACGGCATCGGCAGCGCCGCCGGGCTCGCGCTGGTCATCCTGCTGGTCGGGGAGCCGCGCATCGACCTGGCACCCTTTATCGCCGCGGTCGCCACACTCGCCCTGCTTTCGTTTACCGGCTTTGGCACGCGCATGCTGGTCGAGGAACGCCTGGTCGCCAGCAGGGAGCGCTTTGCCCTGGCCGCATGGGGCGCCAACGACGGGCTGTGGGACTGGAACGTGGTGCGCGGCGTCGTCTTCTACTCGACGCGCTGGAAGGCCTCGCTGGGCTACGCGCCGCAGGAGATCGGTCATTCACTGGATGACTGGCTCGGGCGCGTGCACCCCGACGACCGCGGCGCCGTCGACGCGACGCTTGCCGCGCTGCACGAGGGCGGCTCGCATTTCGAGGTGGAGTATCGCATGCGCCACGCTGATGGTACGTGGCGCCACATGGTCGGACGCGGGGCGGTAGCGCGCGACCGGCGCGGCAGGGTCGTGCGTGTGACCGGCTCGCAGGCGGACGTGACGTCGCGCAAGCGCGCGGAACAGCAGCTGCTGCACGATGCGATGCATGACACCCTCACAGGCCTGCCGAACCGTGCCCTGTTCCTGGATCGTCTCGAGCGTTTCCTGCATCACGCGCAGCGGCGTCCCTCCTTCCGTTTCGCGGTCCTGTTCATCGATCTCGACCGCTTCAAGGTCGTGAACGACAGTCTCGGCCACCCTGCCGGTGACAGCCTGCTGATCGACGTCGCCCGGCGTCTCGAGCTGCTGCTGCGCCCCGAAGACACCCTGGCGCGCCTCGGAGGCGACGAGTTCGCTGTGCTGGTCGACGACGTGCGCGATGGCGAAGCCGCCGTGCGGATCGCGGACCGGATCCAGCACGCGCTGGCCGAGCCGTTCCGCACGCGCGGCCAGCGCCTCTACGTGTCGGCCAGCATCGGCATCGCGCTCGGCGGCGCAGGCAACACCACTGACGCGCTGCTGCGCGATGCGGACACTGCGATGTACCGCGCCAAGCGGCAGCGCGCGCGCTACGCCATGTTCGATGAGGCGATGCACGCGGAAGCGGTGCTGCAGCTCGAGCTCGAGAGCGACATCCGCCACGCGATCGAGCGGCGCGAGTTCGTCACGCATTACCAGCCGCTGGTCCGGCTGGACACCGGCGAGCTCATCGGGTTCGAAGCGCTCGTGCGGTGGATGCATCCGGAGCGCGGGCTCCTGATGCCCGACGTGTTCGTGCCGCTCGCCGAGGAGACCGGCCTCATCTCCGACATCGGCCGCTGGGTGCTCGACGAATCGTGTACGCTGCTGCAGCGCTGGCAGGAGATGCTGCCGGAGGGCCAGCCGTTCGTGCTGAGCGTCAACGTCTCGGGCAAGCAGTTCCTGGATGAGCGTTTCGCGGACGAGGTGATCAGCGTCCTGCGCGAGCGGCAGGTCCCCCACAGCGCACTCAAGCTGGAGCTGACCGAGACGGCGATGATGGAGGACTCGGCCGCCGCCGCACGCGTGCTCGATCGGCTGCGCGCACACGGCGTATCCGTCTGGATCGATGACTTCGGGACCGGCTACTCGTCGCTTGCCTACCTGCAGCGGCTGCCGGTCGGCTCACTGAAGATTTCACGCCATTTCATGACGGGCCTGGCGAGCGGCGGCAGCGAGGCTGCACTCGTGCGTGCCATTGTCTCGCTTGCCGCGACGCTCGGCCTCGACACCATCGCGGAAGGCGTGGAGACCGAGGCGCAGCGGCGGATCCTGTGCGAGCTCGGCTGCCGCATCGGGCAGGGCTGGCTGTTTGCACCCGCCCTCGACGCCGAGGCGGCGACACGCATGCTGCAGCAGCCGCTGGCCGCGATCACTCCTCCGTCCAGCGACTGGCAGTAACGACAGGGCGCGCCCGCCCGTCCGGACCGGCCTCCAAGACATCTCGGCTGTCTGTACCATCCACCGGCGCCGCGCGCCGCCACGCGGCGTACAGCGCACCTGCCACTGCACAGGCGTAGACGAGGAGCCCCACCCCCCGTACCGCACGCGCGATCGTGCGATCGCGCTCGAGCAGTCCGACCTGCACCAGCAGAAACGTCCAGTCGTGGCCGGCCGGGTCACCGCCGAGCAGCGGAAGCTGCCGCGTCCGCGCGTCGCCGATGTACACGGCCGCGTCCGTGAGAGCGAACGCCAGCCAGAGCCCAACGATCGCCGTCGCATAGCGGTCATTGCGCCGCCAGAAGTAGGCGATGAATACGACCGGAAACAGCACCTGGAAGAGGGTGCCACCCAGCACCATGACGTATTCGCCGAACGGCATGAAGAGGACGTGGCCCGCCTCGTGGGTGGCGAGGATGACGTCGCGCAGGAAGACGTAGTGGAAGGGGTCCAGCACCGGTCGGCCCACGTACCAGGCCGCGAACAGCGCGAATGCGATCATCGCGTTGCGCTGCACGAGCAGCTCCGCGCGCCCGTGGCGGCCGATGTCGGCGGCGTCGCCTGGTGTCATGCTGGAAAGAACCGGTCGATGCCGTCCGGCGTCAAGGCTGGAGCCGCTGCTCCAGCCACGTCGCGGATTTCCGACCCGGGGTATACGGCCCGTCGTGTGCACGTGCGCGCACCGCACTCCAGCCGTGCTCACGGGCGAGCTCGCGCACCTCGTCCAGTTGCCCGGTGACCTCGACCAGCTCCACGTCCGGCACACGCCGCCGGCCGAACAGCGCATCGAGCGCTGCGCGGCGCTCCTGCCACGGCGCGTCCAGCAGTGCGTCGCCTCCGCTGAGCAGCAGGTCCCAGGCGTGGTACGTGGCGCCCTCCGCATCCGAGCTCACCGCGCCATCCAGCACGAATGACGTGCGCGCCCGTTTCGCCAGTGCCTGCAGTGCTTCCGTGATCTGCGGCCAGCCGCCCCGCGGATGCCCGGCGCTGTCGACCAGCGTCGCTGCATCCGGCGTCACGTACGCGAGTACACGCGTTCCGTCGGGTGCCGGCTCGAACGACCACCCGTCGCGTGCCGACAGCCGCTTGCGCTGTGTGGGCTGCATCGGCTCGATCGCGAGCGCGGCCAGGTCCGTCGATGGAGCGGGCGGGCCGCTGCCCCGGCTCCTGCGCGTCGCGCTGCCCGATCCGCGGTCCGAGTGCCACACCGCCGAGTCGCCGCGCGCGATCTCGTCCATGGTCCTGCCGCTGTCCACGGAGGTGTCGATGTCCGCAGCAATGTCGTAACCGCGGCGTGCCACGGCATCGCGATGCTTGATCAGCAGCCACTTCGGTTTCGGGCCGCTGTCCGTACGGACGAGTGCATAGGAGCCGCGCAGTCGCTCCCCCTCGAACGTGATGCTCAGCTTGCCCTGCTTCATCTCACGGCGGAGCGCGGCCTCGTGGTCCGTGTTGCCGGCCTCATCGGGGAAGTACGTGCCGCGGTCCCAGAGCATCACAGTCCCGCCACCGTACTCATCCTCCGGGATGATGCCTTCGAAGGTGTTGTAGGCGATCGGATGATCCTCGACCTGCATGGCGAGTCGCTTCGCCGCCGGGTCCAGGCTCGGCCCCTTCGGCACGGCCCAGCTCTTCATCACACCATCCAGCTCGAGACGCAGGTCGAAATGCAGGCTCGTCGCTGCGTGCTTCTGGATGACGAACCTGAGGTGGCCACGGGCGCCCGGTGCGCGCTCCACGGGCGTATCCGGCGCCGTGTCGCTCGGTTCCGGTGTCACGTCGAAGTCGCGCTTGCGGCGGTACTCGGTGAGCTGTCTGCTCGCCTTGCCGTCCGGCTTTTCCGTCCGCTTCCGGGTCGGCCGCTTGCCGCTCGTCCGCCTGGTGGTCTTTCTGCCTGTTGTCATATCGCCTCCGCAGGGCGAGTACGGTCGCAAGAAGCGGGCACGCCAGTGTGCGCGAGCGCGCCGTCGCACCGGCGATGATCCACGACTCACAGGCTCGTGCGCGGTGTGCGCGGCGGACCTGATCTTGCCGGGCAGCGCGCGGCGGGCAAACATCAGCGGACCCATCACTCGACGGAGGCACGCTCATGATGCGATGGCTGGCAGCGGCGGGCATGATCGTGCTCGGCAGCGGGGCCGCGAATGCGCAGGAGCCGGAGGCACGCTCCCTCACGGGTTCCGCGCTGTATGCGCCGGAGCTCGCGCCGGCCACGCGTGCGCGGCTGGAGGCCGACCTGGCGCGCGCGCAGGCGGAGTACGACGCCGCACCCGATGATGCGGACGCGATCATCTGGCTCGGTCGCCGCCTGGCGTACCTGGGGCGCTACCGCGATGCCATCGAGGTCTTCTCGCGGGGCGTGGATCTGCACCCCGACGACGCCCGCATGTACCGGCACCGCGGCCACCGCTACATCACGGTGCGCAGACTGGACGATGCGATCCGTGATCTCGAGCGCGCGGCGGGGCTGACTCGTGGGCGGCCGGACGAGGTGGAGCCCGATGGCGCACCGAACCGCTACAACATCCCGACCAGCACGCTGCAGTCGAACATCTGGTACCACCTCGCGCTTGCCCACTACCTGAAGCACGACTTCGAGCGGGCGCTGCCGGCGTGGCGGCAGGCGGTCGCCGTTTCCACGAACGAAGACATGCTCGTGGCAAGCGCCGACTGGCTGTACATGACACTGCGGCGACTGGGCCGGGACGCCGAGGCAGCCGCCGTGCTCGAGCGCATCACGCCGGACATGCGCATCCTCGAAAACGATGCGTACCACCAGCGGCTGCTGATGTACAAAGGACTGGTCCGGCCGGACGCGCTGCTGTCCGTCGATACGGACGATGCCGTGCAGCTTGCGACGTACGGCTATGGCGTCGCGAACTGGCACCTGTACAACGGCGACGAGGAGCGGGCGCGACAGATCCTGGAACGCATACTGGCCGGTCCGAACTGGGCGGCGTTCGGCTACATCGCCGCGGAGGCGGAGCTGGCGAGTGCGAATCGTTGAGATCCCCTCGCTTCCGGGGCTGGACGAGCACGCGGCCGTCGCACACCTGACGGGGGCGGTCTCGGCGCTGCGGGCCGCCGCGGTGCGCGCACTGCCTGCGCTGCGCGGCCGCACCCTGTGGATGGTCAACTCGACCGAGCACGGTGGCGGCGTCGCCGAAATGCTGCCCGGAATGGTCACACTGCTGCGCGAGCTGGACCTCGACGTGCAGTGGGCCGTGATCGAGTCGCCCGACCCTCACTTCTTCGAGTTCACCAAGCGCATCCACAACCTGATCCACGACGCGGGCGAGCCCGTGATCACCCCCGAGGACGTTGCGCTGTACGAGGCGGTGAACCGGCGGAACGCGGATGAGCTGCTGCGCCGGGTGAAGCCCGGCGACATCGTCGCGCTCCACGATCCGCAGCCGCTGCCGATGGCCCCGCTGCTCCGGGAGGGCGCTGACGTCCACCTGGTCTGGCGCTGCCACATCGGACTCGACGAGCGCACGGCGCGTACGGAAGCCGCGTGGCAGCTGCTGCAGCGCTACACTCCGGCGTGCGACCGCGTGATCTTTTCCGCGCCTGAATACGTGCCGGACAGCATGGCGACGCGTGCGGCGATCGTGCATCCCGCGATCGATCCGCTCGCGCCCAAGAACGCGGAGCTGAGCCTGCATGCGCTCGTCTGTATCCTGGCGAGCAGCGGCCTGTCCAGTGCGGGGCCGATCGTGCCGCCGCCATACGAGCACCAGGTGCAGCGCATCGCCTTCGACGGGACGCCGATCAGGGCCTCCCGGATGGGTGAGGTCGGCCTGCTCACGCGGCCGATCGTGCTGCAGGTCTCGCGCTGGGATCGACTCAAGGGATTCCTCCCGCTGATGCAGGCGTTCGTGCGGATGAAGGCACTGGCCACGTCGGAAACGGGACGCGCCCGCCGACGTGCACTGCTCACGCGGCTTGTGCTCGCGGGGCCCGCGGTCGGGGCGGTCGCCGATGATCCGGAGGCGCGCGACGTTCTCGACGCGCTGGTGCGCGCCTACGTCGAGCTGCCCCCCGCAACGCAGGAGGACATTGCCATTCTCCTGCTGCCGATGGAGTCGCGCGCGGAAAACGCGCTCATCGTCAATGCACTGCAGCGTGCGTCGTCGATCGTCGCCCAGAACTCGCTGCGGGAGGGGTTCGGCCTGACGATCGCCGAGGCGATGTGGAAGCGGATCCCGGTGCTCACCAGTGCTGCCGCTGTCGGACCCCGCACGCAGATCGCCGATGGCGAGCACGGCCGGCTCGTGCAGGACCCGGAGGACGTGGCCGAGCTCGCCGACGTGCTGAGCCACATGCTGCAGCAGCCCGACGAGCGGGCACGCTGGGCCAGGAACGCGCAGCGTCGCGCGCATGACGAATTCATGATCTTCACGCAGCTCCGGCGCTGGATCGACCTGTGTCGCGAGGTGGTCGAAGACAGCGCCCGTGTGGCGGGACATGCCTGAGGAGCCGGTACCGGACGTATCGCCGGAGCTTCCGGCGTTTCACTGGCGCGCCACGCTGGGGCTGCTGCGTCGCCTGCCGCAGGGTGCGCTCTCACGTGCGTTCGGCCGCGTTGCAGACCTGCCGATTCCGCCACGCCTGCGACCCGCTGTGCTCGGCGCGTTCGCCCGTGGAACCGGCATCGACATCGACGAGGCCGAGCTTCCGCTCGTGGAGTATCCAACCATCAACCGCTTCTTCGTGCGCCGGCTCCGGCCCGGGGCACGCGCATGGCCCGCCGCCAGCGGCGTCGCCGCCTCACCCGTCGACGGTGTTGTTGGCCAGTCTGGCAGAATCCGCAGCGGAACGCTGCTCCAGGCCAAGGGCCGCACCTACACGGTGCATGATCTCCTCGCCGATGCAGACGACGCCAGGCGCTATGACGACGGCTCCTTTCTGACACTGTACCTGAGCCCCCGGCACTACCACCGCATCCATGCACCGTGCAGCGGCGCGATCGGTCGCGCCCGCTATGTGCCGGGCGCGCTGCTGCCGGTCAATGCGCCCGCCGTCATGCACGTGGACCGGCTGTTCCCCAGGAACGAGCGCCTGCTGTGTACCATCGACGGCTCCCTCGGCCGCGTCGTCGTCGTTGCTGTCGGTGCGTACAACGTGGGGCGCATCTCGGCGGCGTTCGATCCGGCCTGGAACGGGGGTGAGCACGGGTGGGTGACGAACCGCGGCAGGCGCGCGATCGAGGAGCGGCACTATGACCCGGCGGTACGCGTGGAGCGCGGCGACGAGATCATGGCGTTTCATCTCGGCTCCACCATCGTCCTGCTGTTCGAGCGCAGTGTCCGGCTGGAGCCGCGTGCCGCCGGCGATGCGATCGCGCTGGGAAGCCCGATCGCGCAGGTGAGCACGCCCTAGGCTACGGCGCCTGCAGCAGTCGTATCCTGCGTGGCCCGCCGTGCACCACGAGACAGGCGTAATAGCCGTCCGGACTCGGCAGTGGCGCTACCTGCCATCCCGCGCTCTCGTGAGGGCGCGGCGGCCACACGAAGGGGAGCGGATCGGGAGAGCGCAGCAGCCCGCTGCCGATCGCCTTCACGTATGCCTCACGCTGCGTCCATGCCCAGATGAACGCCCTGTCGCGCTCCTCGTGCGGAATGCGTTCGAGCGCCTCGGCCGATGCCGGCGCCAGCACGCGACGGGCGATGCGCTCCTGCCTCGGCACACGTCGCAGTCGTTCGACGTCCACGCCGACGGGGGCCTCCCGGGCAAAGGCGAGCAGCGCGAGATCACCGGCGTGCGCCACGCTGAAGTGCAGCCACTCCTCGCTGCGCAGATGCGGCTTTCCCATGTCCCCATAGTCGAAACCGACGTGGGCAGGTGCGCAGCCGAGGTAGCCAGCCAGTCGTGAGCGCAGTGCATTGCGCGTCACGACGAAGCGCGAGCGCGCCGGCTCCACGAGCGTCCGCGCCCGGTCGACCTCGTCGTGCGAGAGCGATGCCGCCCCGTGCGGCCAGTGCGATCCGGCCTCCGCACTGTCCCCTGCAGAGAGGGGTGCGGCCTCCTCTGCAGAGGGTACGCGCACGAGCCAGACGTGCACGGCGCCCTCCTCCAGGGGAGGCGTTTGCCGCGCCGTCTGCCATGCATCGGGAGGGGTGCTGCTGCGCTCGTCGCTCACACGGTCCCTCGTCGTCCGGTTTTCCCTCTGGGAACCACCCGCTCACCAGAGCGGAGGTGGCGCAATTTTGTTGTTGCGTACCAGAGGGAAGCTAAGCATTTTTGTGCCCACCAGAGAGATGCATCGCCACAGCTCTCACTCACCCAACCAGGAGATGTACATGGCGACGAGGAAAGCCGCGAAGAAGGCGGCGAAGAAGACCGCCAAGCGGCCGGCCAAGAAGACGGCTAAGAAGGCAGCGAAGAAGACCGCCAAGCGCGGTGCTGCCAAGACCGCAAAGCGCGGCGCAGCGAAGAAGACGACGCGTCGCAGTGCAGCGAAGAAGTCGACGGCCCGTCGTGGCGCAGCAAAGAAGACTGCGCGCAAGGCGGCCAAGAAGTCGACCGCGAAGAAGAGCGCTCGCAAGGCGACGAAGAAGTCTGCTGCCAAGAAGAGCGGTCGGAAGCGCGCACCGAACCCGGCGTTCATGAAGCCGATGACGCCGAGCTCGGAGCTGGCCGCAGTGGTTGGTGACTCGCCCATGCCGCGGACCGAGGTCACGAAGAAGGTCTGGGCGTACATCAAGCGCAACGGGCTGCAGGATGCCCGCGAGCGTCGGATGATCAACGCCGACGACAAGCTGAAGAAGGTCTTCGGCGGCAAGAACAAGGTCTCGATGTTCGAGATGACCGCGCTCGTCAACAAGCATCTCAAGTAGACAGCTGCTTGTGCCGTTGCAGGAAGGGCGTGTCCGCACGGGCACGCCCTTTCTTCATTCGACCGTGCGTGGCACGGGTCGTGACGTTCACCGGTAGCGGGCAGCCTCGACCGGCTGTCGGTTCACCGGCAACACGATGTCGATCTGAGGATCCGGGAGATGACCAGGCAGGAAGCGTTCATTGCACGCGTCGGCGCGGACCGTATCGAACGGGACGTGCGACTGGCGCCATACACCACGTTCCGCATCGGCGGGACCGCGGACCTGTTCTACCGCGCACAGACCGCTGACGAGCTGGCCACTGCAGTGCTGGCCGCACGCGAGCTGGAGCTGCCGCATTTTCTGCTCGGCACCGGCGCGAACATCCTCGTGGGCGATCGCGGCTTTCGTGGTGTCGTGATCCGCAACGAAGTCAGCGGGATCGATTTCATCGACGACGTGCGCGTTCGTGCGGGCGCCGGTGTGCACACGTTTCCCGACCTGATCGTAGCGACCGTCGCGCGCGGGCTCGGCGGGCTGCAGCACTACGTCGGCATCCCCAGCACGGTCGGCGGTGCTCTCTGGCAGAACCTGCACTTCCTCTCACCGCCACCTGAGCGAGAGCGCACCTGCTTCATCGAGGAGGTGCTCGAGTCGGCGGAGATCCTGACGGAGGAGGGGGAGCGGCGCACGGTCGACAACGCGTATTTCCGCTTCGGCTACGACTACAGCATCCTGCACGACCGCAGGGACATCGTGCTGAGCGCGACATTCCGCCTGGAGCCGGCCGATCCGGAGCAGCTGCGCTGGAACATGCGGGAGAACCTGCAGTGGCGCGACGACCGCCACCCCGACCTGTGGCTCTACCCGAGCGCGGGGTCGATCTTCCAGAAGATCGAGGGTGTGGGGGCGGGACGCCTGATCGACCAGGTCGGGCTCAAGGGGCGCGTGCTCGGCAATGCCGGCATCTTCCACAAGCACGCAAACATCATCGTCAACTTCGGCGGTGCGACTGCCGCCGAGGTGCGGGGTCTCATCGACCTCGCCCGGACGACAGTCGCACGTGAGCTCGGCTACGAGCTTCGTACCGAAATCGGGTTCATCGGCGAATTCTGAAGCGTTACACCGTCGTGGAACGGGCCGCGAACTTCCGGTACAGCCAGAGCACCAGCAGTGCGCCCAGGATCGAGCCGATGATGCCGGTCGGACCGAAGCCCCGCTCGCCCGAGAACAGGCCGAGGATGAAGCCGCCGACGATCGAGCCGATGATACCGATGATGATGGTGACGATGATGCCGCCGGGGTCCTTGCCGGGCATGATGAGCTTGGCGATCGCTCCCGCAATCAGGCCGATCAGAATCATCCACAGGATGCTCATGGGACTCCCTTTCCGAGCAGGTTGAACTGACTTACGCCGTTCGGGCGCCAGTGGAATGCAAACGGGGTGCCCGGCATGGAGAACGGCCGCCCGCGCTCGATGCGCGAGCGGCCGTTGTCGTTCGTGCGCCGCGGTTTAGACCTGTTCGGGCCGTTCGCGGAACGACCTGACGATTCGCATCACGATCCAGCCGATCAGGAGGATCGGCAGGACCTTGAAGAACAGGAAGCCGAACAGCGCGGCAACGAACCCGAACACTCCGAACAGCAGCTTGACGGTGATCAGTCCGATCACGGCAAGCACGCCGCCGGTCAACAGCCTGGAACCCATGGACCCCCTCCGGTCGAGTGTGCTCAGGTCCCTACGGCCGGGCATGCTCCCCGGATTCACCGGGTGCAGGGCGCTGGCCCCGAGGCGCTCCATCGGGTACGTTCGCGCCCCTGCGTCGGCGCCTGCATGCCGACCAGCCGCCGACGGGCGGTTGCGTCAGCAATTGGCGCGCAGGCGCACCTTGCGGCGCCGGGCACATGGTTCCGGGCGACGCGTGGAGCCGCACCAGGATTCCGACCGGAGGTCTCGTTTGCGCAGTGTCCGCCTGATCCTGCCCGCTCTCGTGCTGCCCGCTCTCGTGCTGCTGAATGCCTGCACGGCACTCCAGCGGCTGACCGGTGGTGGCGCACCTCCCGAGACAGGGCAGTACACCATCCAGCGCGACGCGTGGGGCGTGCCGCACATCCACGGGGCCACCGACGCCGCAGTGGCGTTCGGTCTCGGGTACGCGCAGGCAGAAGACGACTTCCGCCAGCTGGAGGAAGACGTCATGCATGCGATCGGCCGTGCGGCCAACCTGTACGGCGACGCGGCGCTGATGAACGACCTGGTCGTGGCCGCGTTCGAGATCCCGCGCCTCGCGCGCGCGGAGTACGCCCGTGAGCCGGAAGAGCGGCGTCGCGTGTGGGATGCATTCGTCGCGGGCATCAACCACTACCTGGCGACCCATCCGGACGTGCGGCCGCGCCTGATCGGCAGGTTCGAGCCCTGGCACCTGTTCGCTCTTGCGCGCGCGGTCCCCGTGGGCACGACCATCGACGGCGTCACGCTCGGAAACATCGACGCGGGTGCGCCTGTTCTCCCCGGCGCAGCAACAACGCTGGCGCGCTACGACACGACGTCCCAGGATCCCACAGCAGGCGGCAGCAACGCCTCGATTGCGCTGGCAATCGCGCCTGCAGCGACGCGCAACGGCCAGGCTCTGCTGCTGCACAGCCTCGACCGCTCATTCAACAACCCGGGCAGGCCCTACGAGGCCCACCTCCGCAGCGAGGAGGGCTGGCAGGTGAGCGGGTATGCGACGCTGGGCACGCCGGTGATCCGCGCCGGACACACCCGGCACCACGCCTGGGCGCATACCGAGAGCGCGAGCGACACACGCGACGCGTGGCTGCTTCGGTTCGATCATCCGACCGACTCGCTCGCCTGGCGCTGGAATGGGGAGTGGCGCCAGGCCGAGCTCTTCACCGACACGATTGCCGTGAACACCACGACGGGCGTGGTGCGCCGGCCGTACACGTTCCTGCGCACGGAGTACGGACCCGTGGTCGCGCGCGTCGACGGGAGCAGCGCGGTCGCGGTGCAGATCGCACGGATGCAGGAGGGCGGCGCACTGCAGCAGTGGTATGCCATGAACCGTGCGACGTCGCTGGAGGAGTTCCGTGGCGCACTCGCGCATACCGCGCTGGTCGGGCTCAATACGCTGTATGCCGACGCGTCAGGCAGCATCTACTACGTGCACGGCAGCGCGGTGCCGCGCCGTCACGAGGGGGTCGATCCATCGAACGCGCTGGACGGCAGCAGTGCGGCGAGCGCATGGGACGGCTATCACAGACTCGAGGAGCTGCCGGAACTGCTCAACCCCGCGAGCGGCTGGATTCAGAGTGCGGGTGGCACACCTTTCCTCGCGACAGCCGCGGGATACAACGTGGATCGTGATCGGTACCGCCCGTACCTGGCACCCGAAGGCGACGCGCCGCGCGCGCTCCGCGCACGCCGAATTCTTTCCGGCAATGACGCCTGGACCCTGGAAGAGCTCGAAGCTGTCGCGTTCGATGTCGAGGTCGCGACCGCGGAGACAGCGATCCGGCGCCTGGTCGACGAGTACGAACAGCGAGGCGCAGTGGACCCGTGGGGCGTACTGCCCCTGGATGACGTGATGCATCGGCTGCGTGAATGGGACAGGCAGGGGCGAATCGACTCACCGGAGATGACCTGGTTCGTCACCTGGCAGGAGCGACTGCGCAGTGAGACGGCCCGGCAGGATCGAGAGTGGCCGCTCACGGACGCACTGCTCTGGGCACTGGAGCGCATCGAGCGACGCTGGGGCGACACGGCCGTCCCCTGGGGCACGCTCAACCGTCTCGCGCGCCCCGGCGCCCCGCGACCGGACAGCGCTGCGGTGGCATTGCCTGGGGGACCGGCGTGGACGGGCTCACTGTTCGGAGCCGCACCGGGTGCGCCGGGCTATGGGGACCTGCGCACCCTGGCGTCCGGTATCGCATGGAGCAGCGTCGTCGAGCTGGGCCCGCCGGCGCACTCGCGCAGTGTGGTGATCTTCGGGCAGAGCGGACAACCGGACTCGCCCCACGTTTTCGACCAGGCCAGCCTGCTGGCGGAGGGCAGGATGAAGCCCGCGGCGGATTCGACGGCCTGGTAGGGCCGCCGGGTCCGCTGCGAGGAGTGGTCAGTCCAGCACGAACGTGCTGTGCACCGTGACGGTGATCTGCTTCTGTCGCGTGCCCGTGTTGTACATGCCGTATGCGGACACCTCGTTCGCATACGGCTCGTTGATCTGGAAGACTCCGGCCCGCGCGCTCACGATCGAGCCGACCTCCCGTTCGGCACTGCCCGCGATCTCGCTGGCACGGCGATGGGCGTCTCTGGTTGCGGCGGCGAGCAGGTCGTGCTTCAGCGAGTCCAGCCCGGAGTAGAAGTACTCGAGCTGTGAGCCCTGCATGACGACGCCGTCCCCGAGCAGCGTGCCCGGGTCCATGGCCCACCTCTCCACACCATCCACGTCCGAAGAGATCACGACGATTCCCTGGATGACCTGGTAGGAGTTGATGGTTCCGGTCTGGTTGTAGATCGGGTTCGCACTGACCGGTTGTGTGCTGACGGCACTGTCCGGAATGCCGGCGCCACTCAGCTGCGCACGCACACGCTCGACATCGCCTCGCAGCTGCGCGTACCCGCTCGGCAGCACCGCCGCGTCCACCGTGCGTGCCAGCGTGATCTGCCACTTGATGACGTCGGAGGTGAACCGCTCGCTGGCAGCGCCGACGACCTGGACGGTGTCGCGGCTCGCACGGGAGCTGTGGAAGAAGGCGCCGAAGATCGTCGCCGCCAGCACCGCGCCGAGTGCGAGGATCGCTGCCGGGAGGAGGCGGGCGCTGCCGTTCTGGTTCGTCATGGAGAGGTGCTCGTTGAAATGGATCGCCACGAACGTGCGTGACGTGAAGTGCTACTGCGCCCGCGTCGCGTTCGTTCCGACCTGGCTTCCGGCCTGCTGACGCACCTGCTGATCGGCGCGAAACGTGCGGCCCGCCCGGCCGTAGGGAACAGGAATAAAGGGATCATCAGCCATGAGGAGGCAGTGTGGAACATACGGGTGGCAGCGGCGCGGGCTCGTCGGGTGAGCCAGGTGGCGCCGGCAGCACGGGAGGGATGGGTGGCGCAGGCGGGGCCGGTGAGCCCGGTGGGCCGGGGACGGCAGGGAGCAGCGGTGGCGGTGCGGGTGGCGAAGCACGGCGTGACCCGCTGCGCGACCTGCAGTCCCGGATCGAGGCGGCAGTGGACGAGGTCCGGCCGAAGATCCGCAAGGCGCTGGAAGAGCTCGACAGCCGGGTGGACGAGGCGGTCGCAGACATCAGGCCGCGCGCACAGAACGCGATGAAGGAAGTTCAGCCCAAGGTCGACCAGTTCGTGGCGGACATCCAGCCGCGGCTGGACAACCTGCTCGAGCGGCTGCAGTCCAAGATCAACGAGCTGCGTCGCGATCTCGACGAGCGGGCCACGCGAACGAGCGGCGGCAGCAGTCGGCCCACTGCGGGCGAGCTGCCGAGCGGCAACCCGTCCGAGCCAGGCCCGGACGGCATGCCCTGAAGACGGTTGCCGTTGATGAAGCGGGGCGCGGTCGTTCAGACCGCGCCCCGTCGTCGTTTCTACAGTTCTGTCTGGATGACCCGCGGGATGCTGGCCGGTGGCTCGTCCTCGTCGTGCATCACCAGGTCCGGCGCATTGAGCTGACGCGTCTGGTGATTGATCACCTCCACGGCATCGATCTCCTCGCCGGTGCCCGCGCCCAGGCTGCGCAGTCTCCGTGCGGACGGCAGCACGCTGCGTTCCAGTGAGCCGACGGCCTTGTTGTACGAGCTCACAGCCCGTTCGAGGCCTCTGCGCATGCCCGTGAAGTGCTCGGCGAACGCACGCACACGCTTGTACAGCTCGGAGCCCGCCTCGCTTATCTGATGAGCTTCGCGGGCGATGGTTTCCTGGCGCCAGCCGAACGATACCGCCTTCAGAAGCGCGATGAGCGTCATTGGCGTGGCGATCAGCACCCGCTGCTGCACCGCGTTCTCGATGAGCTGTGCGTCCGCTTCCAGCGCAGCGCTGTAGAACGCTTCGCCGGGAAGGAACAGCACCACGAACTCCGGGGATTCGGCGTGGAACTGTTCCCAGTACGCCTTCTCGCCCAGCTTGCGGACGTGCGCGCGGATCTGCTGCGCGTGCTTGCGGAGGTGATCGTTGCGCGCCTGTTCGTCCGCCGCCTCGCGGGCATCCAGGTACGCCTCCAGCGGGACCTTGGCATCGACGACGATCACCTTCTCGTTGGGCAGCCGGACGAGCATGTCGGGCCGGAGCCTGCCGTCGGCGGTCGTGATGCTTTCCTGCTCGGTGAAGTCGCAGTACTTCAGCATGTCGGCCATCTCGACGACGCGCTTGAGCTGGATCTCCCCCCAGCGGCCGCGCGTGGCGGGTGCGCGCAGCGCCTGTACCAGGTTGGCCGTCTGCGCATGGAGCTGCTGCTGCACCGCGTTGAGCTGGCGCACCTGCTCCGAGAGCTGATGGTAGGCCCCGGTGCGTGCGCGCTCCAGCTCGTTGATGCGCTGGTCGACCTTTTCGAGAGATTCGCGCAGCGGCTTCACGACCGAATCGATCTCGCGGGACTTGGTCTCGAGCTCGCCCTTGGCACGCTCCTGCTGCTTCTCGAGCGCAGCGCGCGCCAGCTCGAGGAAGGTCTGTGCGTTCTGGTTCAGTGCGTTGGACGACAGCGCCTTGAACGAGTCCTCGAGTGATTTCCGGGCGCTCTCGAGGACGCCCAGCTTTTCGGCGGTGGCTTCACGCTCATGCGCGAGCTGCTCCTGCGCGCGCGACAGCTCGATGCGGGCGTCGGCCGAAACACGTTCCGCTTCGTGGAGCTGCTGTTCGCGCTCCCGCACGAGGCTCTCGAGGTCGCGCACGCGAGCCGCCGTCGCCTCGGCCGCTGAGCGCCGCTCCGTCTCGATGACCAGGGCGCGCTGCAGCTCACTGCGCGCCTGCTCGCGCCCGGCAGCGGCCGATTCCGCGTCGCGCAGCCGGCGCGACAGTACCAGCCACACGATGACGGCACCGGTGACCGCGCCGATTACGAAGAGGCCGAGAAGTGTGAGATCAACCATCGTTCCCTACTGTGCCGATCCCGGGGCCGTGCCGCTCACGCGTTCGCGCGCTGCACGCGCCCCCGCCGCATCGATCCGGTCGGCAAAGTCGATCAGGTCCTGTGGCGGCTCGAATGCTTTTGCCCGCGCGGCAGTCGTGCGATCGAAGGCTGCGGACAGGTGCTCGTAGCGCGACCCCGGGTGCCAGAAGATCCAGTCGTCGACGCCCACCGCGTACAACGCGTCGATCTGCGCTTTCGCCTGCTCCGGCCCGTAGCTGTACTCCTTGTCGATCCACGGCGCGTCGAACGCCTGCAGCCAGGGAACGACGCGCGCCGGCGCGACTCCGCTGTCCGCCAGCCGCTGCGCGCGCACCATGCCGGCGCCGACACTCTTGTACACCGTCTCGTAGGGCATCCGGTTCGGCGTCTTCACTCCGGGGAGATGCGTCGGGAGGTAGTGCGACGGATACACCATGGGCAGCACATGGTCCGCCGCGGCCAGCACGTCCTCCCACTGCTGCCCGATGTTGATGTCGCGACCATCATTGGGCGAAAGCCCGAACACGTCGGCGGCGACGATCGCCCCGAGCGGATGCAGCCGCTCCCGCGCCAGCTCGAGGAACGCGACGATCGCTTCCGTTCGCGTGCCCGCCGCCCTGGGGTGCACCTGGTCCGGCAGACTCGGGTATGGCTCGGGGAAGCGGATGTAGTCGAACTGGATCTCGTCGAAGCCGGCCCTGGCCGCCTCCTCGGCGATCGACAGGTTGTAGTCCCAGACCGCGGACTCCCACGCGCTCACCCAGGTGTTGCCCGCCTTGTCTACCCACAGCTCCCCTTCCGGCGTGCGGATCGACCATTCCGGCCGCGCCCTGGACAGGATCGGGTCCTTGAACACGACGATCCGCGCGATCGCATGGATGCCGTGTGCATGCAGCGTATCCACGAACGCCGACAGGTTCCGGATCGTCTGCTCGCCCGGCTGCGCGAGCGCGGTCGGCAGCTCCAGCGTGGAGCGGTAGTGAATGCCCTTCTCGTCCTTCACATCCACGACGAACGCATTCAGCTCGGTCGTATCCGCGAGGGCAAGCAGCGCCGGCAACCGGCGTGCGGAGCCGGCTGCGTACGCGTTCAGGTAGATGCCGCGGATCTGCGCCGGCGCGCCTCCCCGAACATCGCCCGCGGAGCGACCGGCGGCGTTCAGCTCCTGTGTCGTGGCAGCGACGGCAAGCCCGCCGGGAGCAGCATCGAGCTCCAGCGAATCCCCGGCCGCGGCAGAGCCCGCCGAGTCCCTGCCCGCGCCGGCGTGGTGCCCGGCCGGGCGCGTCGCGTCCGCTGCCTGCGCGGGGATCATCCCGGCGCGATCCGCCGGCGCTTCCGCGCATGCCAGCAGAATCGCGGCGGGCAGCAACATCGACCACCTGTGCTTCATACAGCTCCTGTGGGCTGAGATCGCGCGCCTGTCACGCGTCCCGGGAGCAGGTCGGCTCCGCCGGCGGACGCGGTATCTCTCAGGGGAGGTCATGTGCGGCAGACGACTGCCGTGATGAATCTTAAATATATGTGTGACAATGCTCTATGTCAGCCGGCCCCGTGCGTCCCGGAGGACCGGGAGCGATGGCGTTCCGCGATCCGGCCGGCGATCACCGATGCCGCGGCCATGATCGTCCATTGCGGATTGACGCCGGGTGCGGTCGGCAGGATCGACCCGTCGACCACGTAGAGCCCCGGGACGCCCCACCGCTCCGCGTCCGGGGAGCAGCCGGACGCGGCGGGGTCCGTGCCGATGCGGCAGGTGCCGTTGACGTGCGCCGAGAAGAGTGAGAGCCGGTTCGGCTGCATCGAAGCCGCTTCCATCCACTCGAGGTCCCCCTCGGAGCGCAGCGGCGGGATCTCGTTGTGCACCGTCAGCACTTCGGTGGCACCGGCGGCGAGATGCAGACGTGCTGCTGCGCGCATGCCGATCCGCAGCAGCTTCCACTCGTGCTCGCGTGCCGAGTACGAGATGCTGACTGCGCCGTTGCGGCGCACGCGCACGCTCCCGTTGGAGACGCCGGTCTCGTGGCCGTCACGCGTGAGCACGATCAGCGCTGCCGTGTGGGTGAAGCGGCTCATGCGGCGAGCGTGCTCGCTGCCGAAGCCCGGCGTGGCTACCGCGGCGAGTGCGGGGAGAAACGGGGGACACTCGATCCAGGTGCCGTAGCCGTCGTCGATGTCGTGGAATTCCGTGCAGAGGGAACTCTGCGGGATGCCCGCGGCCTGGTAGATCGTTTCCGGGTAGACTCCGGCGACAGCCGTTGTCGGATGCAGCCGGAGCCAGTCCCCGACGCCGTCGCCGCCGAGTCCGGAGCGCTGCAGCAACACCGGCGTCCCGACCGCGCCGGCGGCGAGGACGACGATGGGTGCGTCGATGGCGAGTGCGCGTCGCGTGTCACCCTGCGCGATTGTCGCATGAATGCGCTTCAGCGGCGCGCGGCCGCCGCGCTCGCGCAGCTCGATGCGCTCCGCGCGCACGTCGGTGAGGATGCGGGCACCCGCACGCGCAGCGCGAGGCAGGTACACGGCCAGCGTGCTCTGCTTGGCGTGATAGCGGCAGCCGAGTCCGCACAATCCTGTGCGGATGCACCCCTTTGCATTGATGCGGGCGGCCGAAGCGCTCCAGCCGAGCCGCGCAGCGCCGTCCAGGATGATGCGGTTGCCGCGGTCGTGGGCATCCTCCGGCACGAGGCGCGCGTGCACCTCCCCGCCGACGTGCGCGAGAGCGGGCGCGAGTGAGCTGGCGCCGAGGAGCGATGCACCGTGCGCATGCTCCCATTCGTCCAGCACGCGAGCCGGCGGCTCCAGCATGAGCATCCAGTTCACGGTCGTGCCGCCGCCCAGGGTGCGGCCCTGCAGCAGTGCGAACGCACCGTCGTCCGTCAGCCGTGCCCCGCCATCCGCGTAGAGGCGGGCGGTCATGCGCCCCTCGTCCTCGTCCAGCTCGGCCGGCGCGAGGTAGCCGCCTTCCTCGAGGACGATGACGTCGAAGCCGGCCTCGGCCAGGCGTGCTGCGGCGACTCCGCCCCCGGCGCCACTGCCGATGACACACGCATCCGCACGCAGCACGGCGGCGTCGACCGTCCGTGCACTGCGAACGCCGGTCAATGCGAGCGGCAGGTCGAGCTGCGGCTGCAGGGCGCCGCGCAGCACCGGCTCGTCGTCCCGGGTGGTACCTGCGAGCGGCCCCTCCCAGGGGAAGCGCGGCCCGCGCAGATGGTAGGGGCCGAGGTAGCCGATCTGCTGCTGGGCACGCGGCAAGGCGTACCAGCTTCCCAGGACGAGGCGACGAACGGCCTGGAAGACGCCGCGCTGCAGCGCACCCCGTGCATGTTCCCAGCGACGCAGGGCGGTGTCCTGCTGCTGCGGTGCCAGCGCATGGAACGGCCGGGGCGAGCCGCAGGCGATCAGTGAAGCGAGGCGTGCACCGAGGAGCGCCAGCGCAACGTGCAGCCGGGAGAGCGAATGCTGGTCGAGCGCCGCGACACGCTGATCCAGCGACGTCTCGAGCTCCGCGGCCGACTCGTCCTCGATGTACGCCGCCGGCACGATGCGCCGCGCGGCCGCATGCAGCGTCGCGCGTGCACGCCGCGGCAGGCGGTCGACGCCAGCAGGTTCGGAACGTTGGACGCTCACGCTCGAGAGTGGCGCCGGCGTCGCTCGAGCGCAATGATGGCGCGCACGCCGAGGATGAGCGCGAGCGCGGCTCCGTAGGCAAGCGCGTCGCGCACGTCGGACTTGGACGCCAGCTTCCAGTAGAAGTGCAGCAGCGCGAGCGCTGTGGCCGGGTAGACCAGCATGTGCAGCCGCCCCCAGTTGCGGCCGAGCCGTCGGATCCATCCGCGCGTCGAGGTGACTGCGAGCGGCACGAGCAGCACCAGCGCCGTGAAGCCGACCGTGATGTAGGGTCGTTCCACGATGTCCTCCACGATGTAGTCCCACGCAAAGAACTGGTCGAGCACGACGTAGATCGTGAAATGCAGCAGCGCGTAGAAGAACGCGAACAGTCCCAGCGGTCGGCGCACGCGGATCAGCCAGTGCTGTCCCGTGATGCGACGCAGCGGTGTGACGGCAAGGGTGGCGATCAGGATGAGCAGCGCGGCGCGACCGGTCTCATGGGTCAGTGTCTCGATCGGGTTGGCGCCGAGGCTGCCGGCAAACGCATCGATTGCCAGGCGGGCGGCCGGAATGAGGCAGACCGCCCAGAGCACTGCCTTCGCGAGGACCGTCAGAAGTTGCGGCGCAGGTCCATGCCGCGCCTTCGCGAGGACCGTCAGAAGTTGCGGCGCAGGTCCATGCCGCTGTAGAGCGACGCGACCTGCTCTCCATAGCCGTTGAACAACGTGGTTTCCCGCCGCCGCAGCTCGCCGATGCGACGCTCACGCGCCTGGCTCCAGCGCGGGTGATCGACGTCGGGGTTCACGTTTGCGTAGAAGCCGTACTCGCGCGGGTTCGCAGCCATCCACGACGAGACCGGCTGCGTCTCGACGAAGCGCATGCGGACGATCGACTTGATGCTCTTGAAGCCGTACTTCCACGGGACGATGAGACGAAGCGGCGCGCCGTTCTGGTTCGGCAGGTCGCGGCCGTACAGGCCGGTGACCATCAGGGTCAGCGGATGCATCGCCTCATCGAGGCGCAGCCCCTCGACATACGGCCAGTCGAGGATGGGCACGCGCTGGCCGGGCATCTGTTCGGGTGCGTGCAGCGTCGTGAACTCGACGAACCTGGCTTTCGACGTCGGTTCCACGCGTGTGATCAGGTCGCGCAGCGGAAAGCCACGCCACGGGATGACCATCGACCAGGCCTCGACACAGCGCAGCCGGTAGACGCGATCCTCGAGCGTGTGTGGTGCAATGAAGTCCTCGAGGTCGTACACGGCCGGCTTCGCAACATGCCCCTCCACGGCGATCGACCACGGCCGCGTCTGCAGCGTGTGCGCGTTCCGCGAGGGGTCCTCCTTGCCGGTGCCGAACTCGTAGAAGTTGTTGTAGGTCGTTACCGATTCCCACGGCGTCAGCTCCTCCTGCGCCTCTGCCACCGTCTGGGCCTCACCCTCGTCACGGTTGCAGGAGGAGACGGCAATTGCGCCGACGGCGGCGCCGAGGAAGCGGCGGCGATCCAGGTACACCGACTCCGGAGTGATCTCGGAGGAAGCGACGTCGGGAGGTCGACGGATGAGCATGCGAGCCTCGGGAAGAGTGGGCGGCAGCCTGAGTGTATAACGCCGATCCGGCGATACAGGTTCCGTGCGCGCTGGTGAGAAGCTTGCAACGCCCGGTCGCCAACGTAAACCCGGTGGAAGAGGAACATGAGGCGTTGCAGGACAGGTCAGTGGCTGCTGGTTCCGGCATTTCTGATGGTGGGCGCGTGTGCGCCGGGGTTCCGCGGGGCGGTCCAGCCGGACGCGGAGCTGTGCCGCACGGGCACGGTCGCCTTCTACGTGCCAGAGGGAGAATTGCACCAGTCGTTGCTCGCGCGCTGGTGCGCGGGCGTTGGGCCGGCGGTGTACCAGCCGCGGCGCTCCGCGGAGGCGGACGTCGCACGCATCACGGAGGAGGCCGTCGACTCGGCGCTGAGTGCACTGCCGGTGGCGGATTCCGTGCTGATCGTCGCCTGGAACAACCACGTGGGTGGCGGCGCACTCGAGCAGTTCGTCGATGACGTGCGGGCAGGCCGGCTCACCAGCGGCGATTCCGTGCATCATTTCGTGCTGCTGTTGCAGGAGGTCTACCGCAACAGCCCGGACGTACCCGCGGTCAGCCCGGACATGCTGTACGCGAGCGGCATCGATGAGGCCCCGGCGCAGGGCAATCGAACGGACATCGCCGACTGGGCGGTGCGGCACCCGGAGCTGTCGGTGTTCTACGCCCCGTCGATGCGCAACGGGCCGCAGGCGGGAGCGGAGCAGCGCGAGGATCGCGGCAGCGCAATCGTGACGAGCCTGCCGCTCAGCGAGCCCTCGGCCTACGAGCTGCCGGTGACGCGGCAGCGGCGGGTCGTTCCTGCTGGGGTGGTGTCGGGACGCACGTCCGGCGGGGAGCCCTGGCACATGCACGTCGCGAGCGTGCACCTCGAGAATCGGCCCGAAGGGGCGCGCAACCCGGAGCGTGCCCGGTTCGAGCAGATCGAATGGCTGCTCGATGCAGTGCCCGACAGCGGCCGGGCCGTCCTGGGCGGTGACATGAACACGTGGATGCGCGGCCCGGACGAGGTCGCGATCTGGCGAGCCAGGCAGGCCTACCCGGACACGCCGCCGATTCCGGGCGGGCCGACGTACCAGCAGGCAGGGGGCGTGTTGCGGATGTACCTGGACTACCTGTTCTTCAGACTGGAAGACGGCCGCGCCACGGGGTACCGCCGGCTGCCGGACCCGTACGGCTCCGATCATTTCCCGATCCTGGCCTGGGTCCATCTGGACTAGGCCGTCGTTCGGGATCCGGTGTGCAGGGGTGCCCGGGGGGGCAGGTCGTGTCTTGGGGGGGGTGCTCAGCCCGACGACGGGTCAACCGCCCAGTATCCGGTCGACCAGCGCGCTCAGCTCGACGGGTGCAAAGGGCTTCTCGAGAAAGCCGTCACCATTGCTTGCCGGGTCGATGCCGACCTGCTTCGGTGGGTAGCCGGACATGAACAGCACCCGCAGGCCGGGGCGCTCGGAGCGCAGCCGGTCGGCCAGCTCGCTGCCGCTCATGCCGCGCATCAGCACATCGGTGAGCAGCATGTGCAGCTCCGCGCGGTCGGCCACTGCGGACAGTGCTTCCTCCCCGCTGCCGGCCTCGATGACGTCGTGACCGGCATTCCGAAGCAGCCGTGCGGCCAGGGCGCGGACGGCGGGCTCGTCGTCGACGATCAGGATGCTGCGTGCAGGCTGTTTGCTGCGGCCTTCTTCAGCCACGGCTCGGCTCCGCTGAGGGGCGTCGCATCAGGTCAGACGCAACGGGGAAAAGCAGTGACAACGTTGCGTGTGACGGGCATGATTGCAAGAGCGAAGACGGGCGGGTGCCCCATCATGAACACCCGCCCGTCACCTCGCCACACAGGCACTACTGCGCGACCATCGTGAAGACGACCGTGGTCGAGTAGGTTCCCGGCGGATCGTCGTCGTAGTCGAGCGCCATGCGCGCGGTCAACTCGCCTGTCAGGTTGCCGCCCCGCGTCGCACGGGTGAAGAACGTGGTACCGCTGCCCGCACTGCCGACCACTTCGTCCGCTGGCGCACCGCCGAAATCCGCCTGGATCCGGAGGTCACTGACCGGCTTGTTCGGGTCCGCATCGGAGCGCCCGGCGGCCGGTGCGAAGGTGAAGCTCGTCCCCGACTGCGCCTCCAGGGTGATCTGGTAGGGCACGTTGGCGCGGTGGGTCAGGCTCGGACCACCCGTTGATACGATCTCGCCGGCGTCGTAGTGCGAGTCGTCGGCAACCGGGAAGGTGAATGCGCCACTGCTGCTGATTGCCAGCACCGGGTTGATCTGGATGCTGACGGCCGCTGTGGCGGTGGTCTGGGCCTGGGCCGACACACTGGTGAGAACCAGCGCCAGCCCGCTGAACAGCACGGAACGCCTGGACATCGTCATCCTCCATGGTAGTGGGCTGGCCTCCCCGGCAGTCGGCCCCGTCACCGTCACTGCAGCCTCGTCACCGCAGCATCCTGCCGGGGGGTGCCATTTGCATCGTCTGCGGGAACAACATGCAGGACGGCGCGTGACGCGGACGTGAATGCCGTATGACGAAATCTTCACATGCGAACAGGGGTCGACCCGGCGGGTCGGGGCGGCTACTCTAGGTGGCGATGAACCAACCGCTCGACCCTGCGCGACACTCGCTGCTCCTCTGCGCGCTGGCCGACGAGGCACGGACACGGCCGCTGGATCGCAAGCTGCTGGTCTGCCGGCGACACGGTGAAGGTCTCGAGCTGCTGCGGGCGCTCGCGTCCGCCGGCGTGCCGTGGGTGGGCTTCGAGCCGACGACGCCGAAGCGGCTCGCCCTGGACCTGGTACCTGCCACGCTCACGGCCGAGCGCGTGCTCCTGGACGAATTCGACGAGCAGACGCTGATCGACGCCGCAATGGACGAGGTCCTGCAGCGTCGCGGTGCGACGTCGCTGTACGCTGCGCTTGCGGAAGGGATCGGGCTGCGGCGCGCCCTCACCCAGTCCGTGCAGGCCCTCCGGCTGGGTGGCATCCCGCCGGCCGCCGTGCGCCGCCACGTCGACGATTCCGCACGGGCGGAGCTGCTCGCACTTGTGCTCGAGGCGTACGACGCGCGGCGGCGAGCGCTGGGTGCGCTGGACGCAGCCGACCTGTTCGCCCATGCGCGTGCGGCGCTCCAGGAGGTCGGCCGGCTGCCAGCGCCGCGCGTTCTCATCGTGCCCGGCCAGAACCAGCGAGGCATCTCGGGTGAGGTGCTCCGCCGCATGATCGAGCTCGGCGCAGTCGTGCTCCCGGACGACTGCGTAGTCGGTCTCGATACGCCGCGCGCACGGCTGCATGCCGAGGGGAATGCGCCGGTCACCTTGCTGTCATGGCTGCACGCACCGGCGGAGGCGCCCGCGCCTGCGAAGCAGCTGCACGTCTACGCCGCAACCTCGATCGAGAGCGAGCTGCGGGAAGTGCTGCGCCGCATCATCGGGAGCGGCGCGCACTGGGACGAGGCAGAGATCGCAGCCACCGACCCGGCGACGTACGCGGTCGCGCTCGATGCTCTCGCGCGCAGGCTCGAGGTACCGGTGGGCTACGCGCAGGGGCTGCCGGTGTCACGCACGCTGCCGGGTCGTGTGCTCGCCGCATACGTGCGCTGGGTCGAGGAGGACTTCCGCGAGGACGTGATCCGCGGACTGATCGAGCGCAGCGAGATCCGACCCCGCGGTGATGACGTGCCGACCGGCCCTACCCTCGCGCGCCGGCTGCGACGTCTGCGGATCGGGCGCGGGCGCGGCCGCTACCTGGAAACGATCAGGAGCGCGCTCCGCATGCTCGCACACCCACCGGACGAGGAGCACGACCGCTCGCCGGAGGAGCTCGAGCAGTACCGCGACCGCGAACGGCGGCAGCTTCTCGCACTCGAGTCGCTCCTGCGGCCGGTTCTGGAAGCGACTCCGCAGCTTGCGGACGTGCCGCACGCGCAGCGGCGCACGTCGCCCGCCGCACTCGCACACGGTGCGCACGCGCTGCTCGAGCTGTGTCGCGCAGAGCACGAGGTAGATCGCGCGGCGCGCGACAGGATGCTGGAGCGCCTGCGACGCATCGAAACGACACTGACCCGCGAGACATCGTTGCGCGCGGCGCTCGCAACACTCGTGGAGAAGCTCGACGAGCGCGTGCCCGCACCGGAAACCGGTGGCAGGGCACCCTGGGTGAGCTCTGGCGGTCGCCTGCATTTCACCGACATCGACGGCGCGGGACGGTCGGGACGCCGTCTCATTTTCATCGTCGGTCTCGACGCCGGTCGCTTCCCGGACGTCCCGTCCACGGATGCGCTGCTGAGCGACGGCGACCGTCGGCGGCTCGCCCGGGGCGACGGTGTCCCTGCGCTGCCGACCGCCGCGGAGCGTGTCGAGGAGCGCCGCTACGCACTCGCCGCCGCGCTGGCACGGCTGCGCGGCACCGTCTCGGTGAGCTATGCGGCGTGGAGTGCGGCCGAAGGCCGGGCAGTCGCACCATCGGCCGAGCTGCTGCAGGCGTTCCGCCTCCACACGGGTGACGCAACGGCGGACTACGACCGGATGCAGAAGTCGCTTGCACCGCACGCCTCCGCCGTACCACGCGGTGCCCAGCTGGATTCCTCGGACACATGGCTCGACGCGCTCGACGGGGACGGCGTGCTGCGCCGCGGGGAGGCAGTCGTAGCCGGCGCATACCCCGCGTTGTCGCGCGGGCTGCGGGCCCAGGAGGAGCGGGCGCGGGACGAGCCGAATCCGTTTCACGGTGTGCTGCAGCCGCGCGCTTCGTTCGACCCGCGCTTCCGCGATGTCGCGGTCTCTGCCTCCCGACTGCAGGCGCTCGGCGCATGCCCGCATCGCTATCTGCTGCAGCACGTGCTCCGTGTGCGCGCCCCGGAGGACCCGGAAGCAACGCCCGGCCGGTGGCTGGACGCACTCGAGCGAGGCTCGGCCCTGCACGAGGTGTTCGAGCGCACGCTGCAGCGTGCGCGTGAGCAGGGCGTCCCACGCGACCCGCTCGCGCCCACCGTTCCGGAAGGCGCAGTATTGCGCGACCTCGCCCTGCGCTCGCTGCAGGACGTGCTCGGCAGGTTGTGCGAGGAACAGCCGCCCCCCGGTCCCGCAGTGCTCGACGCGGAGCGTCGTGCGCTGGAGGCGGACGTGCGCGCGTTCGTGAGCATGTTGCTGGAAGAGCCGCGCGAGTGGATCGCACTGGAGGCCGCGTTCGGCGAGGACGTGCCGGTGCGCATCGACCTGCCGGGCGGCGCCCTGCGGATCCGTGGCAGGATCGACCGCATCGACCGTCTGCCGGACGGCTCCCACGCCGTCGTCGACTACAAGACCGGCAGCACCTATCCGTTCCGGCGGGAGACCGGTGTGTACTTCGGCGGGCGCAGGCTGCAGCACGCGTTCTACGCGGCGGGTGCGGAGTCGCTGCACGGCGGGCGCGTCGAGCGGGTGGAGTACCACTTCCCGGGAGTGCGCGGCGAGAACGAGCGGGTGGTGTACACGCGCGCCGACATCACCAGCTCGGCCCGCCTGATCGATCACCTGCTGCTGATGGCACGCCGTGGGTGGTTCGTCCCCACGGAGAATGCGGGGGAGGACTGCCGCTACTGCGATTACGCGAACGTGTGTCGCGTCCGGGTCGGTGGCGACAGGGTTGAATCACCACCGGCGGAGTGGAGCGAGCGGCTTTTCGAGGGCGACGCCGAAGCGCTGCGTGCCCTGCGGACACTCCGCGAGTGGTGATGAGGGAGCTCCCGGGTCAGCTCAGCCTGTGGCCGGGCGTCGTCGCGCCAGTGCCGCTCGCACCTGCAGGCGCAGCGGCGAGCATCCTGTCGACGGACGAGGAGCTGGCGCGCCTTCCCGACGGCGCAGCCCGCGCGCGCATCCAGCGGATCCTCGATCGAAACATGCTGGTCGAGGCGGGGGCGGGCGCGGGCAAGACCACGGAGATGGTCAACCGCATGCTCGCGCTGGTGCTGAGTGGCGCGCCGGTCACCGAGGTGGCGGCGGTAACGTTCACGCGCAAGGCCGCCGCCGAGCTGCGCGAGCGGTTCCAGACAAAGCTGGAGGCTTCGCTCCGCGGCGCACGTGCCCACAAGGATGATGCGCAGGCGCAGGTGCTGGAGCGTGCCCTGCGGGAGATCGATCGCGCGTTCATCGGGACGATCCACGCGTTCTGCGCCCGACTGCTGCGCGAGCGACCTGTCGAGGCGGGCATCGACCCGGGCTTTCGTGAGCTGCAGGCAGCGGAGCAGCGACAGCTCGAGGTCACCTTCTGGCATACCCATCTCGACCGGCTCGCAGCGGATGGCGACGCCCAGCTCGTGGAGCTGACCCGCGCGGGCCTCCGACCGTACCAGCTGTACGGCCTCTTCCGCACACTGGTCGAGCAGCCTGACGTCCTGTTCGACGCACCGGAGCACGATCCGCCGCAGGTCGAGTTCGCGCGCCGTGCGCTCGAGCGATGGCTCGACCAGGCGCAGAAGCTCATTCCGTCCGTCGAGCCCGAGGATGGCTGGGACCCGTTGCAGCAGGCAGTGCGCCGACTGCGATACCAGCGCTACATCGTCGGGTGGGACGAACCGATCGATTTTCTCAACGCGCTGCTCGATCTGCCCACATCGGCGAAGATCACGCAGAAGCGCTGGGCTGACGATGCAGCGGGAAAGGCGCGCGCGAAGGAGCTCGCCGAAGAATACGCTGCGATGATGACGGATGGTGGCGTGCTCGAGCGCGCGATTCGCGCCTGGCGGGCACACCGCTATCCGATCGCGCTGCGCTTCGCACTGCGCGCCGCCGATGCGTTCCAGGAGCATCGCGAGCGGGAAGCGATGCTCACGTTCCAGGATCTGCTCATGCTCGCATCCCGGCTGCTGCGCATGCATGCACGTGCGCGCGCGGAGCTGGGCGAGCGCTATCGCTACCTGCTCGTCGATGAGTTCCAGGACACCGATCCCATCCAGGCCGAGGTCGTCTTCCTCCTCGCCGCCGGTGCGGAGGCGCCGGAGAAGGACGGCGTGGCAGACTGGACACGCGCGACGCCGCGTCCCGGTTCGCTCTTCGTGGTCGGCGACCCGAAGCAGAGCATCTACCGGTTCCGGCGCGCCGACATCACCATCTACAACCAGGTGAAGCAGCGCCTGCGCGAGTGCGGTGAGGTCGTGGAGCTGACGGCGAATTTCCGTTCGCGTCCCGCGATTGCAGGCTTCGTCAACGCCACGTTCAACGGGATGTTTCCGCCCGTGGAAAGTGCGACGCAGGCGGCGTTCGCACTCATGAACGCGCAGAAGGAGACATCGGCGGGTGCGGGCGTGCGCTGGTACCTGCTCGACGACGGCGGTGAGCGTGGCCGCAGCGCGATGGAGCGCGAGGACCCGGAACGGATCGCGCACTGGATCGCGGAGCGCGTGCGTCGCGGTGAGCGTCAGCCGGGAGACTTTCTGATCCTTACTCGGGTCAACCGCTTCCTGAGCAGCTACGCCCGCGCACTGGAAGCGCGCGGCATTCCCGTCCAGGTGAGCGGCGGCGGTGTCGGCATGGAGCGGGAGCTGGAGGAGCTGCTGATCGTCCTGCGGGCGCTGGAAGACCCCGGCGATGAAACCAGGACGCTCGCCGCGCTGGTCGGCCTGTTCTTCGGCCTCGACTACGACCAGATCGCCACGTACGTGCTCGGCCCGGCAAGCGCCGAGCTGGACGTGCGCCGCACGCTCGAGATCCTGAAACCGATCCCCGATGACGGGTCGCTCACGACAGAAGACGAGCGAACCGTTGCCGGAGCGTTGCGAACGCTGCGCGCATGGTGGCAATCGTTGGTGATCGAGCCCGCGGACATCGCGGTCGGTCGCATCGTCGACGAGCTGGGACTCCTGCCGCACGCGGCGGCCGGGGACCTGGGAGAGACCCGCGCCGGTGCCGTGCTCTTCCTGCTGGATACGCTGCGTACAGCGGCCGCTCGCGGTGACGCCTCGCTCAGCGCTGCACTCTCCGCCCTCGAGGCAGCGTTCGATGACGACGATGGTGAGGCTCCGCTGCGGCCGGGGCGCGAGGACGTGGTACGGCTGATGACCCTGCACAAGGCCAAGGGGCTGGAAGCGGACGTCGTCGTTCTCGCGGCACCATTCGGCGAGTGGGAGCCGCCGATCAACTCACATATCGAACGCGGCCGGGACGGTCGTGCAATCGGCTGGCTGCGCATTGCGGAGAAGGATGGCTATCGGCTGAGGATTCATGCGCAGCCGGAGCAGTGGCCGGAGCTGGAGGTACGCGAGCGCGAG